>NZ_CP115159.1:300000-545000 GCF_027594425.1 Zunongwangia sp. HGR-M22 | reverse complement strand
ACTACGATCCGAACTGTGATAGGGTTTATAGATTCGCTCCTTCTCGCGAAGTGGCTGCTCTCTGTCCCTACCATTGTAGCACGTGTGTGGCCCAGGACGTAAGGGCCGTGATGATTTGACGTCATCCCCACCTTCCTCACGGTTTGCACCGGCAGTCTGGCTAGAGTTCCCACCATTACGTGCTGGCAACTAACCACAGGGGTTGCGCTCGTTATAGGACTTAACCTGACACCTCACGGCACGAGCTGACGACAACCATGCAGCACCTTGCAATCTGTCCGAAGAAATATCTGTTTCCAAATACGTCAGACTGCATTTAAGCCCTGGTAAGGTTCCTCGCGTATCATCGAATTAAACCACATGCTCCACCGCTTGTGCGGGCCCCCGTCAATTCCTTTGAGTTTCATTCTTGCGAACGTACTCCCCAGGTGGGTTACTTATCACTTTCGCTTAACCACCCAGCCCTCAATTGGGCCGGACAGCTAGTAACCATCGTTTACGGCGTAGACTACCAGGGTATCTAATCCTGTTCGCTACCTACGCTTTCGTCCATCAGCGTCAATATATTATTAGTGATCTGCCTTCGCAATCGGTATTCTGTGTAATATCTATGCATTTCACCGCTACACTACACATTCTAACCACTTCATAATAATTCAAGATCTACAGTATCAATGGCAGTTCTCCCGTTAAGCGGAAGACTTTCACCACTGACTTATAAATCCGCCTACGGACCCTTTAAACCCAATGATTCCGGATAACGCTTGGATCCTCCGTATTACCGCGGCTGCTGGCACGGAGTTAGCCGATCCTTATTCGCAGAGTACCGTCAGCCCTTTACACGTAAAGGGGTTTCTTCCTCTGTAAAAGCAGTTTACAACCCATAGGGCAGTCTTCCTGCACGCGGCATGGCTGGATCAGGCTCTCGCCCATTGTCCAATATTCCTCACTGCTGCCTCCCGTAGGAGTCTGGTCCGTGTCTCAGTACCAGTGTGGGGGATCTCCCTCTCAGGACCCCTACCTATCGTTGCCATGGTAAGCCGTTACCTTACCATCTAGCTAATAGGACGCATGCTCATCTCTTACCGTAACCTTTAATTACAAATCAATGCTAATTCATAATACTATGAGGTATTAATCCACGTTTCCATGGGCTATCCCTCAGTAAGAGGTAGATTGCATACGCGTTACGCACCCGTGCGCCGGTCGTCAGCAGAAAAGCAAGCTTTCCCCTGTTACCCCTCGACTTGCATGTGTTAAGCCTGCCGCTAGCGTTCATCCTGAGCCAGGATCAAACTCTTCATCGTTGTTTCATTAATATGTAACAATCAAATCTTAAGTTTGCGTTCTTATATAAATAAGAAGTTTAAAGCTCAAAAGACGACTCTCTAGTCTTAATTCTTAATTCTACACTTCCATTTTTTTTATAATACCATACAGTACTATTAAAAAATGTCGTTTGTCAATTCAATATGTCAATGAACTCATTTAAAAGTCCGGGAATTACTTCCCTTCGATAGAAATTAAGGACTCGAACCTTAACCAAACCCCAATCGGTATTTCTTAGTTATTCAGCGTGTTAAGAACCGTGTCGCTTTCTCTGAAAGCGGTTGCAAATCTACAACTAATTTTTAAACTCACAAGAAAAAATAAAAATTATTTTTCTGTATTTTTAAACGCTACCTCCAAAGAACCTCGCCGTTAAAGCGGCTGCAAATATACAACCCTTTTTCTTTAAACACCAAAACTTTTTTTAAGTTTTTTTTAAGCTCCTTTTTCAGTATCCTCTCAATGAACATCCGCCCTCGCAACCAACCACTCCGGCGCTAAGCGGGTGCAAATATAATACCCTTTTTTGATTACACAAGGCTTTCTAAAATTCTTCCTATTTTTGATGAAATCGTATCAATTCAAGTCCTTTTTCAGTCATTTCAGACGTAAAACCACTTAACATTAGATTAACAATTTAGAAATAACAGATTTTATGCGAAAAACGCAGCCCTTCTTCCGAAGAAATTAAAGAAAAAAGTTCCAAACAATACCAAAGCGGATCATAAAATCATTGTGCGGATATCGCGGGGCAGAAAAATTATTATTGCCATTAAGCGCAAAATTTAGATTCTCGAGCTTGAAAAATATTCTGGCCTGGTCCACTTTACCGTTGAAAAAGAAATCTACTAATGGATAAGCTCCGTAATTCGATTCGTTTTGCACATAGAATTCCGCTAAAACAGGATCATACCCATCCATTTGGTAAGAAGAAAAATAATTAAATGTAAAGCCGGTCTGTAAATACAGCGCTTTATCGAACCAAAAATCCTTATAATAAAGCGAATTTCGAGTAAGCAGCTCGGGGACATTAAATACATCGCCACCATCGGAGACCTTTTGATACAAAATGGTATTATCCAGAGCAAATTTCCCAAACCTAAACTCCCGTTGGGCTTTGAGCTTCACATAACGCACATCGCTTCCTGATTGAAAAGGTTTGATTGCCCCTTCCCCATTCCTTCCAAAATAAGTGTAATTCTGAATTTGAGTAATCTCACCGCTAAAATTAGCTATTCTTTTCGCAGAAAGTTCAAAGAACAGACTTTGGGCATTTTCGTTATCATAAGCATGCTGCCAGTTATAATTAATATAATTACTCTGATACAGCAAAAAGTTAAGATTGGGAGCCCTACTCGTTTGCTTGAGCCCGAAGTTTAGAAAATTAAATGGATCTATTTGATATCCAGCGGAAGCTATAATATGATTTCCTGAAAAATTATCACCGAAAGTAAATGCTATATCACCATGAAGGTTAAAACCTCCTAAATAATTGTCATAACTCCCACCTACTTCTAGCAACTGCCCATCTAAACGATCGCCAACAACCCCATCTTCACCAACAAAAACAGATTCGTACCAATAATCCAATGATGAAAAACCAGCCCTACCTGATATTTTACCTAAAACTGAATTATCGAAATTGACAGCAACTGTATTTGAAAAATTCTCATATCTCACTTCATCTCTTAAGCCTGTACTTTGAAATGATGATCCAAAAAAACTGTTAGCAGCGTTAGATTGGAGATATTGAAATTTCTTATAACTATAATCCAATCGATGGCTAAAATATAGTTTATTATCTATACTGTCTTGAGCTCCATTTAAGTAATATTGATGATACAGAAAAAAGCCTTTACCATATAAAGTACTTTCTGCATTTTCAAAATTAACATCTAAAACAGATCTATCCTCAAATTCCTCTTCTTTACTTACATAAGATTGAAGAGCATCATCGGTTAAACCTCCATTTTCTTCATTCATTAAATCCTGACTAACAAAATGAGCTTTAGCCCTATACTTTCTATCTTTAGTCTGATAATTTAATGTGGTTCTGAAATTACCTGTACTTGTAAGCATGTGTCTAAACTTCCCGAGTGCCCTAACGCCTTTGTAAGCAACACTAAAATTTAAACGCTCAGAAGTATTTACTGTAAAAAAAGCATCGAGTTGTTGCCCTTGTTCTGGCACGGTTTTAAAATACAACTCTGTTAACGGAGTAGGAACATGATAATAGTTAATATCTTGTGGTTCCATAAAATTATAATGACGCGCTCTGGCTCCGAATTTAGGTTTTATAGTATTGAAATCTCGAAACTCGGTTAGCGCATTATATGTTTGTCCCGTATTTGCAAAAGGAAGTAAACCAAACAAATCCTTTCTGAGATAGTTAAATTTGTAATCTTTTTGAATAGTAAGCGAAGTATCAACCTGCGTTGTATCGTTTTCTACTGAAATTATTTTGAATAGATCGATAGTGGGCTCTGCTACAGAATCTTTTGCTTCGCCTTTAGCTCCTCTATTTGGCAGCTTTTGCTCCTGAGCATGACAAAAAAAACTAAAATTAAAAATCGTAATTAAAAGGAGTACTTTCTTCATTCTAAAATTTATCCAACAAAAATATAAAAATAACGCTACTATTCAGGATTTGGTATAAAAACAAAAAAACCACCCAAATTGGGTGGTTTTTGTGAAATATTATTAATTAAAATACCCTAGCTACCATAACCTGGATTTTGCACCATGTTAGAGTTGGCATCTAATTCATCCAAAGGGATAGGATAAGCTAATCTAAAATCCCCATAAAGGATAGTTTCTGAAATGTTTTGTTCAAGATCTATTTTCTCAATATCACTTTCAGTTCTCAATAAATCCCAATAATATAAACCTTCAAATATTAACTCCTCTCTTCTTTCTTCTATCAAATTAGTCTTTGTTATTTCAGAATAACTGTCAGCATTTCTAGATTCAGGAATCATATTCAAATAATCCAAAGCTAATTCATTTTGACCCAACTCAAAAAGTGCTTCAGCATAATTTAGAACAACCTCTTCATACCTAATGACAATAACATTAGCTTCGCGATCAGGATATTTACCAATATTTCTGAGTTGATCTCCTTCATAACCAAGAATATCAGCTCTTACATCACCATCTTCATACAAATCTATAACATTAGGGGCTACTTCAATATCACCATAAGTATCTCCTCTATAAATGAATTCTAGTGCATCACTTCCAGGATTATCAGTAAGACTAAATGCCAATTCAAATATTGAGTTACTACCTCCATCCTGACCGAAAGATGCAACATAATCTTCAGCTGGTACGATTGAAAAATTACCAGAATTTATCACAATCTCTGCTGCGTCTCGGGCTTCAGCCCACATTTCAAAGTATATAGCAACTCTAGACTCCAAGGCCTTGGCTAAATATTTATTAACGGTTTCCTTTGATTCATCGTAATAATCTTCAAGCATCAAGTCGAATGCAGTCTGAAGGTCAGCCATGATATCCTGCACATTCGAATCCACAGTTTCTCTGGCTGGAATTAAATCATCTCCCTTAAATTCCTTTATATAAGGCACACCTAGATCACCTCCTACGTTCTGCTGCCCATATGTTAATAATAAATCCAAATGAGCCAAAGCTCTAATAGCATAAGCTTGACCTTGAATATGCTGCCCATAATCTAAATCTCCCTCTAAAGTAGAAACATCTGTACCTATAAGTATATTCGCATTCGCAATTACCCCATAAGCATTATCCCAAATATAAGTACTACTTGGCAGATATTCGAAGGCAGCCTCAGTTGAGAATCTACCAGAATTACCATTAGAAAATGTATTTGGTGTTCTAACTTCATTAGTTACTAAATAATCACGACCATAATAACCAGAAGACGTTAACCTGTTTAGAGCTCCTTTGAATATTACTTCCATATCACTAACCAGCAGAACTCCTTCTTCGGATTGTTTTTGCTGTCTCAAAGCTGGCTCCAAATCGTCATTCATACAAGAAGTCGAAACTACCATAGAAGAAAGGAGTAAAACTTTAAAGTATTTTTTTATATTTTTTTTCATAATTCTTTAGAAATTTAAATTCACACCTAATACAACTGATTTAACTGGAGGAGTTGTTATACTTGTAAATCCAGTATAATCCACCTCGGGATCATGTAATAAATAATCGTCTTTAACCCAAGTATAAAGGTTCATACCTCTTACATATAATCTCGCTCCAGACAAGCCTATATTTTCTACTACTTTTGATTGAAAATCATACCCTACAGTTAAGTTTCTCAATCGGAAATAATCACCATCAAATAAAAATTTAGAATTATATCTCCAAGGTTCTCCCGCGAATTCAACTTTAGTTACTCGAGTTTGATCACCTGGATTTTGCCATCTATTCATCAAGACATCATAACCATTATAAACACCTATAGTATAGATGTTCGTCTGATTAAGGTATCTGTGCCAGCTTTCATAAATTTGATGACCTCCAGCATAGTATCCAGAAGCATCTAAGAAAAATCCTTTAAAATCAACATGAAAACTAATACCTCCTGTTAAAGTAGGTAATGCACTAGTTCCTTGATAAACCCTTTCTGCATTATTAAAATTAGTTGTAGTTTCTTCTCTAGACTCATCTGTATACCAAGTGTCTACACCGGTGTCTGGATCTACACCAGCCCAACTAGCCATAAACCACTCATTAACAATAGACCCAGATTGAGATCTAGCGTATGTACTATAATCACTAGTTACTGGTATTTCCTCTCCATTAAAATCGGTACTAACTTCTAAAACCTCATTCTCTACTGTAGCTAAATTACCACTAACTGTAATATTAAAATCGTTAGACCTAACAATATCACCGCTTAATTCTAGTTCGAAACCTTTGTTCTGCATTCTTCCTACGTTTCTATATTGACTTGAAAAACCTGAAGTCATAGAAAGTGGCTCGTCAAGTAAAAGATCATCAGATTTTCTTATATAATATGCTAAAGATCCCGATAATCTATTTTGGAAAAGACCAAAATCAATACCTGCATCAAATGTTTTACTAGTTTCCCAGGTCAAATCAGCATTACCGTATCCTGCAGGGTAACCTGCTCCCGTACCAGCATAATCTGCATCGTAGTTATACAAAACTTGATATAAATTTATATCAATGTTAGCATTTCCTGTTTTACCATACGAAGCCCTTATTTTTAGATTATTAACTGCGTCACTATTACTTAAAAAAGATTCTCTATGAAGATTCCATGCTGCACCAACAGACCAAAAGTCACCCCATCTATTATCTCTAGCAAACCTAGAATTCCCTTCTCTTCTATAAGTTCCATTCAAAACGTAACGATTATCAAAATTATAAGATCCAGTTAACATATAAGATGCTACCGCCCAATCGGTAAATTCCGAATTCGCTCCTGTTGGATTCCCTGCTACCGCTAGGTTACTCAATCCATCTGTAGCAAAATTATCTGCTTCAGCAGAAAGATATGATCTTCTATACTTTTGATACTCCTGAAGCAATTTGAAATTAAAACTATTATCATCTAATGTCAGAGCATAATCAAAAGAGTTTTGAAAAACGTAAGTAGCTGTATTCCTACTGACCTCAAATCCATAACCATTTGTTCCATCACCGTCGCCTGAGACTCTATTATTATAGGTTTTGTAGCGATAAACCTGATAATCTATAGACATTCTGGAAGTAAAACTTAAGCCTTCAATCGGCAGATACCAATTAATGGAATTATTGGATAAAATTCGGGTTAACCTAGACTCATCAATATCATTTTCCGCAATATATAAAGGATTAGGTAGCGATGTGTTCAAATTGTACGTACCATCCTCGTTGTAGGGTTGATCTATAGGAGACATAAAATATTTAGCTGCATGAGGAGATGAAAAATAAGCACTTCCTTCAAGCAAACCATCCTGAAATGTATGAGCCACATTATTAGTAGATGTGAAACTGAAACTATCAGAAAGATCTTTTGTGAAATTTAAAGCCCCAGAAATACGGTCAAAAGTCGATCCGATCACGGTAGCTTCCTGCTTATAATACCCAAGAGAAGTATAGAAATTATAATCATCTGTACCTCCAGTAGCTGAAATTGTATGCTCTTGCATGGGAGCATCTTCATTAGTAACCAAATTATCCCAATTACCTTCTGGTCTACCAGCTTCATTCCAAGCGATAAATCCAGCATAATCACCAAGAGCATTAGCATCAAAGTCTATAGCATCTTGAATAGTCGATAGTCCTTGACTTGCTCCGTAAGTATTTAAAACACCTTCATAAAACAGTTCTTCTCTTTCAGCTCCTGTCAAGGGATCTGGACCATCAATAGCATTATTTGTAAAACCATAATAAGAACTTGCACTTATTGTTGTTTTTCCAGATTTACCTCTTTTTGTATTTATTACAATTACCCCATTAGCTCCTCTAGCTCCATACGCAGCAGTAGCAGAAGCATCCTTCAACACAGTTACGCTAGCTATATCATTAGTATTCAAACTAGAAAGAGGAGACATAGATGACGTAGCATCACTTCCTGAAACATTACTATTTATAACAGGCACCCCATCGATAACGTATAAAGGTTCATTACCTGCGGTTATTGAACTAATACCACGTATCCTAATATCTTGAGTAGATCCTGGAGTACCTGAGGTAGAACTAATTTGCAGACCTGCCACCTTACCTTGTAAAGCCTGATCTATAGATGCAGCCGTAGTTTCCTGTAAGACATTAGCATCGACCTGCACAGAAGATCCAGTCATGTCGTCTTTTCTTTTAGAAACATATCCCATGACTACAACTTCATCTAAAGCGGCTGCATCTACTGATAAAGTTATATCTATAGAACTTTTTGAACCAACTTTTTGTTCCTGAGATGCAAAACCTACGTAACTAAAAACTAACACCGATCCTTGTTCTACCTCAATACTATAATTACCATCGAAGTTAGTTTGGACACCATTATTAGTTCCTTTCTCAATAACATTTACCCCTGGTAGTGGTAAACCATCTTCATCTATCACCGTTCCAGTAACAGTTTTTTCTTGTGCAAAAACTAATTGCACGACTAACACCATAAAAAGTGTCAGCAATCCATGTAATGTTTTTTTCATTATTAATTAATTTGAATTAGCCTGAGCCAAAAATCATAATAATAACTTAATAAACAAAGTTTTTAATATTTATTTTCTCATTTTTTTTGCCAAAATTACTAGTAAACCGTTTTAGTGAATCATTTTTAGTTAAAAAAAAATACTAAAACACCTTTTTTATTAAAATATTGATAGCTACAATATTATTTAAGGATATGTTAAAAATGAAGTATTTTACAATTCAAAAATTAGTAAATTGACTATTTACAGTGAATTCTAATAGTATAATGACAAAAATGAATTGAAAAACTGAAAATTTAATGCCCATAGGCATTTTTATGATTTTTAGATTAAAAGCATAGAACTTAAACATAATTCTACTTTAAATATTTCTACTCTAAATAATAATTAATTAAACAGTAGGTAGAGCTTATCAATTTGCTTCTGTTAACCGATAAGATGCCTATTTAATTGAAAAGATTACTTCTCAAGTCTCGGAATCTATTAAAAATGTTTGAAGTCTAGGCGTAAAAAGAAAAATCATGACAGAATGAATAGACTTGTTATTCCAAATTTAAATAATATAATATCGCGAAGAGTATATTTTATCATTGATTCCGACTTACGGAAATGCTTCTAATCAAAATAATTATAATTTAACAGCCTGGATTCTGATCTTCCTGAGACATTTCTTTATTAGCATTAATCTCGGCTTGAGGTATTGGCTAAATTTGTCCATTCACATTTAAAGATGAAGTTCTTATTTTCAACAACTTCTTCTAAAATATCTAAACATTTGGCATCATACCATCTTTTACCTTCTGCAAATAATTCTACTCTTCTTTCTTTAGAAATTAAAGTAATAAAATTAGATGAATTTAGTTCAGCTTTATCCAAACCTGCTCTGTTACGCACATCATTAATAAAGCTTGATGCTGTATCATAATCTCCATTTCTAGCTAACAATTCAGCATTAAGCAACTCTACTTCTGCATAACGATAAATATATCTCTAATCTGTTTCTGTTGAAACATCATTATATTTTGCTATATATGTTGAGCTAATATCATCTGCATTTGCAATAAGATTAATTCTACTATCACCATCTACAAAAGTATCTAATAGATTAGAAGAAGGAACTACTTCTCTTCTACCCCCAAGACAGGATGGATAAAAGTAGAATGCTAAACCATTTTGATCGTCAATGCTGTAATTCACTCTAAAGATAGCTTCTGAATTGGAACCATTAGAAAATACAGATGAATAATCACCTACTAAAGAATATTCTCCTATAACACTCTACAAAATTGTAGTTGCATTTTCATAATCTTCTTAGTTCATATAAACTTTTGCCAACAATACATTTAAAGCATCATTAGAAAAATGATAAACATCACTATCTGCTATATTACCCTGATTGTCTAGCAAATCAGCTAAATTATAATCGTAAACTTCTTGTTCTGAAGATCTTAAAACATTAGCAGCAGAAGCTCCATTATTTGAAACCAAATCGTTTTCCTGTGGCAAAGGAACGTCACCAAACATTCTTACTAAGTCAAAATACATTAGTGCTCTTACGCCTTTAGCTTCTGCAATTATTGCATTTTTATCGGACTCTTTTATATCATTTACAGATTACAACAACCTCATCGAATTGGCTTAAAGCCACTGATGAAGTTATATTTTTTCGCTTTTACATGTAACTGTTATTTGTCTCGTTTCAAAACCAACATAACTAAATGTTAAATACTACGCTCTCCAACTGTAATCCCATAATTACCATCAAAAAATTAGTTTAAACTCCATTGGAAGTCCCTTTCTCAATTATGTTAACACCCGCAGAGTAAGTCCATCTACAACGGTAGCAGTAATCGTTTTTTCTTGTGCAAAGAACTAATTCCACAACCAGCATCATAAAAATTGTCAGCAATCTAAAGAATGTTTTTTTAATATTAAGTAATTTGAATTAGCCTGAGTCAGAAATCCCCCCCTATTTATATAAAAAAGAGTAAATCCTATTAAAATTCTTATCATGTTAAAAAAGATCTTTTCACTAAGATATTTTTTATGAAATCGGCGACACAACCCTATATTATTTTAGGAATTCCTAAAATTAGATCAAAGTAATCAGCTTAGTACACAATAATTTTAATTCTATTTCCCGTATTTAAAAATTAGCCATAAAAAAAGCCCAAATTCTTCGAATTTGGGCTTTAGCTTAGTTAGCTAAAAAGTTAACTTGAATATCCTGGGTTTTGTTCCATTTTCGAGTTTATATCCAATTCTCTTTGAGGAATCGGAAAAGCTAATTCATAAGAATTCCCATAAATCAGAATTCTATTCTCAGCATTCTCTACTTCGTTCTCCACCTGCTCTGGCGTACCATCTGGTGACCATACTGGGATATTTTGCTTTGTTCGCAACATATCAAAAAAACGTTGTCCTTCAAAGAAGAGTTCCTTCTTTCTTTCTACTAGGACATCATCAATTGTAATATCTGTGTATGCTGAAATACCTCTATTCGTAGCAATTTGATTTATCAATTCAAGTGCTTTACTACTATCGTTATTTAATCTTAAAACTGCTTCAGCATTAGTTAACAAAATTTCTTCATAGCGTAAAATTTTGATACTATTATCACCTCTAATTGAAGGATATTTTAGTTCAACATGATCACCGCTAAAAAGTTCTAATCGTACATCATTTTCATCAAAATTGCTTTCTAAATTTTCTAATGGGTGAATATCTCCATAACCGGCATCAGAATACATATATGCAATTGATGTAGTTCCTAAACGTGCCTGATTACCAATGGCAAGTTCAAATAAAGAATTGGCATTGGATAAATCTTGAGAAAAAGTATTTATATATTGATCGGCGTTAGCCACAGCATATACACCAGATTCTATGATATCTAAAGTATAGTTATATGCTTTTTGCATTGCATTGCTAGTTCCTCGATATAAAAAATATCTAGATGCTAAACCTTTTGCGGAATATTTATTTATTAAATCCTTGGTTCCAGGATTATTAATTCCACTTTCATCTAACATCGATATTCCCTTTTCGAAATCTGACTCTATCTGTTTATAAGTTTCGTTTAAACTAGCACGAGCTGGTTTTAAAACAGGATCGTAGTCTAATAAAATAGGTATTCCTAAGTCTCCGCCAGTATGTTCTTGCCCATATAGCTTTACGAGATCGAAAAATACTAAGGCTCTAAAAACATAAGCTTGACCTTTGGTATTTTTAATCTCATCCTCTTGACCTACACTTGTATAGTCTGAATTAATAATGGTATTAAGCTCTCCAATTATTTTATACATTTGGGTGAAAGTATCAGTGGCATATGCATCTGTACTAATCATATTATAATATGATGGACCTCTAAATCTTCCTGATCCCCCATCGTTATAAGCGATATCTCCTCTCACTGCACCATAAATTATCATATCTCTACCATAGTATGTTACATCTGTAGCATCGATAAAAGCTCCATATAATAATGCGTTTAAATCTTTTACAGAAGTAACTTCCTGTGGTGTGGTTGAGAACTGCTTATTTTCTAAAAAATCATCGCCACATGATGCCATTGATACTACTAAGCATAGCATCATTATTTTTAAAAATTGTCTTTTCATAGTAATATTTTTTAAAATGATAATTTTACTCCCATAGTATAACTTTTAAGGGCTGGTAGATCCAGGTTTATTATCCCACTTGATCTGGTTTCAGGATCCCAATCTAAATCATCATCGAATTTGTGTGTATAGATATTAGTACCTCTAACATATACCATAAATGAATTAAACAAATCGTTATTTAGAACCCTTGCTAAATCATAGCCAATTTGTAGGTTGCTTAACCTAATAAAATCACCATCATATAAATAACGCGTAGAAGTAGCATTATTCTGGTTGTTTGTATTATACACAGTTCTTGGATTTTTTGCTATATCACCTGGTTCTTGCCATCTATCTAAGTTACTGGCATAACCAGGATAATTTAGATCATAAACTCCTCCACTCTGTAAATAAGTAGCCCAGCTATCATAAACTTTGTAATCTAGTGCAAAAGTGAATAAACTTTGAAGGCTAATACCTTTATAGCTAAAAGAGTTATTAAAACCACCTGTATAATTAGGCAACGAATTTCCCTGAACAGCTCGTTCAGCCTTATTATAATCGCTGGTGGTTTCTCCTCCTTTACCGTTTACATACCAAAGGGGGTTACCATTAGCAGGATCTACACCTGCCCATTTTCTGATGAAATAAGTATTGATACTTTCTCCTTCACGAAGTATTTTAGTTCCGGTAATCACATCATTTTCTACTAGATCTAACAACTCGTTTTGCACATAAGATAAGTTTAATCGGGTATTCCACTTAAAATCATTATCAAAAACCTGTGCACCGATACTCGCTTCAAAACCACGATTTTCTAAAGAGCCTGCGTTTGTAAACTGGCTAACTTCAGTTGTACCATCTTCAAGCTCGATATTCGCACCACTAGTTAATGAAAGTGGAATTGCATATAATAAATCTTCAGTTTTTTTGACGAAATAATCAAAAGTACCAGTTATTCTATTATTCAAAAATCCGAAATCTACTCCCACATTGAATGGCTTATTTTTCTCCCAAGTTAAATCTGGGTTTGCAACACCACCTACGTACAATGGTATACGACCATTATATTGGCCTCCAAAATTGAAATAAGCTAAACTTGAAGTTGAACCAATAGATGCGTTTCCTACTTCACCATAACTAGTGCGTATTTTTAGCTGACTTAAAGAAGAATTTCTCAAAAATTCTTCTTTAGCAATATCCCATGCTAAACTTACAGAGTAAAAATCTCCCCATTTATTGTTTTTAGCAAAATTAGAGTTCCCTTCTCTTCTGTAAGAAGCATCAAAGAAATATTTACTATCGTAATCGTAAGTAAGATTAATTAAATATGCTGCATTTGTATATTGTTGTCTCTCACCTAAGGCTTCTAAGTTATTAGAACCTACAGACACTGTAGAAAAACCTTCTTTACCAAAACCTTCTGATGCAGCAGAAACATCACGATATTGATTTTTTTGTGCTTCCTGAACTAAAAGAATGTTGAAGTTATGATTTTCCTCTAATGTAAAATCATAAGATAGTGTATTCTGAAATACATAATTAAAAACACGCGTATCATAAGCATAAGCCCTTCCATTAACAGAGAATCCATCTCCATGTCTAGGGTTTTGATATTCATCTTCTTCTATTACCGTATTATCCAAAGATAAACGAGAAGTATAGGTTAAATGATCTGTAATTTCATAAGAAAAATCCGTTATACTCTGTAATTTTAAAGTCTTAGCCTTTGAAAAATTATTTTCCAACAACATAGGAACATTAAAAAGATTATTCGATAAACGCGGATTATCAGGATTATCTCCAATGTAAAAAGATCCATTCTCATTATAAATAGGATCAGAAGGTCGGGCAAAATATTTCGCCAACATCGGGTTTGAGAATCCACCACCATTAGCCAAAGTTTTCATATTTGAAAAACTAGCACTAATGTTTTGACCAATTGTGATCTTATCGCTTAACTCATAATCGATTTTCACCCTTCCTGAAGTCCTATTAAAAAATGAATTTTTAATAATACTTTCCTGATCAAAATAACCTATAGACGTGTAATATTTTAACCTATCGGTTCCTCCGGTAACAGAGAAGTTAGCTTGCTGTTGCATTGCTGAACCTCTTTCTACTGCGTTTGCCCAATCGCTATTTATATTATTAGGATTCAATTCTTCTTGCACATAATTATCGTATGCACCTCCCATAGAATTTACCAAGCCTTCATTAACTATTTCAGCCCATTGTGATGAATTAAGTGTTGATGGACCATCTACTGCTTTTTCATTAAATCCAGTTTCTAGACTCAAATTAAATTTAGGGGCTCCGGACTTTCCTTGTTTCGTAGTTATAAGTATTGCTCCATTTGCCGCTCTAGCTCCATATAAAGCGGTAGCCGATGCATCTTTTAAAATAGAAATAGATTCTATATCATTATTATTTATATTGGAAAGCACGTCTGCACTGGTACTATTTCGGGTATAATCACCTGAAATAACCGGCACTCCATCTATAACATACAAAGGACTGGTACCTGCATTTAAAGAACTTATACCCCTAATTTGCACTGAGGACTTTGCTCCTGGTTGACCGTTTCCCCCAGCAACAACGACACCCGTAGAATTTCCCTTTAGCATGTCGTTTACCGATGCTATTGGACGATCTTCAATTGCTTTAGCAGTAACTACAGATGCGGCACTGGTTTCTTTAACTGTTTTCTTTCTACCATAACCGGTTACAACTACCTCTTCTAGTGCGGCCGCGTCTACTTCCATGGTCACATCTATTGTAGATTTAATTCCAACTTTAATGTTTTGAGTTGCAAAACCAACATAACTAAAAGTTAATGTTGCATTTTCTGAAACCTTAATGCTGTAATTACCATCAAAATCGGTTTGAACACCATTACTGGTTCCTTCCTCAATTACATTTACACCAGGCAATGGTAAACCATCTTCATCTACTACTGTCCCGGTGATGGATATCTCTTGCGCAATAGATAATTGTACCACTAACACCATAAGCAGTGTTAGCATTCTACTCAAATTTTTCTTCATCATTATTTAATTTCAAAATGAATTAACAAAATTGTTAATTTTTCATAACGAAGCAATGAAAAATAAGCTAAAGTTCTTAACACAAAAGCAATGAAAACGTTTGATATTCTTAACCAGTATTAAATTTAACAAAATGCAAAAGCATCTCTATAAATTAAAAAAGGTTGCTTTTTTAGAGCAACCCTTTAAATCTATCATTTAATCCAAATTAATTTTGATCACTGGAAGTGATATAAGGATTAGCATCTATTTCGGCTTGTGGAATTTTCCAAATCCAATCATCATTCTGCGATGGTCGTTCTTGGAAATAGCCATTTTGATAAAGCACTTTAGCTGCGCCTGAATTGCTATAATCTAAAGGCTCATCCCAGCGAATGTGATCATGGAAACTAAATCCTTCTCCCCATAATTCTATCTTTCTTTGGAATTGCACTTCTGCCATAAGTTCGTCCTGACTATTAAAAACCGAAGCATCGTAATCAGAATCTCTAGATTCTCCAAACTCTTGCAACAGTTGCTGAGCTTGGCTCGTTTGATCCATCATAGCCAACGCCTCGATCTCAATCAAATACATTTCAGAAGCCCTCATATAAATTACATCATCTGGATCTGTTGTACCAGGATTTTTTTGTAAGAATTTCACTGTCATATATGGATGAGTATTGTGCGCGCTAGTCATTCCATATTTTGCTATAATTTCGTCTTTTGCATTTTGAAATTCCTCTTCAGAATCATAATTTGGATCAGACTCATAGCTTCCTCCTTGTCCGTTTGAAGCAGAAGGATTTGTATTAGGTGCTAAGGGCAACCAAGCTTCCTTTCTAAAATCAGTTTCAGGAATCATATCATATAATCCACTATTTATGATCTTTGGATTACTCCTATTTTGACTACCATTAAATGTTGGAGAAATATAATAGAAATAAGATTGATAATAATTAGTTTCACTGTCAATAACTCTTCCTCCCCATATAACTTCAGATAGATCAACAGTATTAAAGCCAGACAACCATTGTGACTCATTTAATAATGGATATCCGTCCCTAGCCAACGCAGCAGATTCAGCAGCTGTTTGCCAATCTCCTTTCGACAATGCAATTCTTGCTTTAATTCCGTATGCCGCATTTAAAGAGATATGAGATTTATTTGCAGGGTTGCTTGCATTTTCAAGATAATTAATCGCTGCGTCGATATCCTGTTCCATTTGAGCATAAACTTCTTCAACTGTTGCACGTGGTGCACTTTCATACGGAGCCTCAGTAGAAAAAACAATAGGTACACCAAGGTCTGTAGATGGATTACCAATTGTATAACCTTTAGCAAAGGTAGTAACAAGCTTATGATAAGCCCATGCTCTATAAGCATAAGCTTGGCCTAAAACATTATTTAGCTTAGGAGTTTCGGCAAAATTACCTGCAGAAACTTTATTAATTATAGAATTAGAACTAGCTATGAAATGATAGCGCTGATACCAAAAATTATAAACCGTTGTATAAGTTGCATTAGTATGCGTTAACCATTGCAGGTCTGATGTCATCCAGCCATTTCCTGGAGAAGAGTGTATAATACTCCCTCCCATCGCATCCAAAGCAGGTATAAAATGACTTTCTCCGCTTCGGCTTGATTCTGCTCCAGGCAATTGAGCCTGAGAGTACACCTGTCTATGTAAGCCATTTAAAATTAGCATCATATTGTCTGTACTCGACAGCGCATCTTCTGCAGATATTGCATCTGTAGGAGAGTTTTGTAAAAAATCATCAGAACAGCTAACACTACTTAAAGCAATTAGCAATAGATATAAAGAAAAACGAGATTTATTAAATATATTCATTATTGTATCTTTTATAGTTTTCTTAAAAGGAAATATTTACACCAGCAGAAAGAACTCTACTTGGATTATAATCATTTCCGCTTGGAGTTCCTGATAAATTATATTGTGGATTAAGACCTTTGCGCTCAGATATCAAAAATAGATTCTCTGCAGATACAAACAAGCGCAGGTTTCTCATACCTATGGTATCAATAAATCCACTATTGAAATTATAAGATAAATTCACATTTCTTAATGAAATGAATGAAGCATCAGTTAACCATCTAGATGACAAAGTCGGGGCCAGATTGGTGTTCCCATTTTCTAGCCTAGGCACATCTGTTTGATCTCCAGGATTTCTCCAAGCATTTAAAGCATCTGGATGCAGTGATTCTCCATAAGCACCTTCATGCATCATATTTGCATAACCATAATCTAATATTTCACCACCTATTTGGTAAGTAAACAAGAAACTCAAATCAAATCCTTTATAACTAAATTGATTTCTAATCGAACCAATTAAATCTGGTATAGCTTCAGCACCAACATAAGTTCTATTAGCTTCAGTATAATCTGTTGAAGTAACATGTTCTCCTTCCTCGTTGATTACCGCAACATACTCACCCGTTTCAGCATCTTCTTCGTAAGAGTAATAAAGTGCATCTCCATTTTCTGGATCTACACCTGCATAATCATACAAAAAGAAATCATATCTGGATCTACCTTCCGTCCATCTCTTAGATCCTGTAACAAAAGGATCTGGTAAAGCAGTTATTTCATTTTTATAAGTAGAAAATTGTAACCCTAAATTCCATTTAAAGTTATCATTATCAACTAAGATACCATCCAGACCTAATTCAAATCCTTCATTATACATATCACCAATATTATCTGGACCTTCATTTAAGCCCATAGATATTGGCAGAGGAACATTGTATAGAAGATCTGAAGAATTTCTTCTATAATATTCTAAAGAGCCACTCAATCTGTAATCAAATAGACCAAACTCTACTGCAACATCATAACTTTCTATAGTTTCCCAAGTTAATGCACTATTTCCTAAATCGGACCAGAAAATCCCAGGATCACCTGCATTCGGCAATAATGAATATCTTGGTTGCGAAATGTAATAATCATCCAGATCATCGTTACCAACTTCGCCATATGATGCTCTAAGTTTTAGATTATTAACAAAACTCACATTAGACATAAAATCTTCTTGATCGATTCTCCATGCACCACCAATAGAATAGAAATTTCCCCATCTAACATCTTTGTCAAATACAGAAGAACCGTCTCTTCGAATTGACGCACTTAAATAATATCTTTCATTAAAATTATAGTTGAGTCTAGAAAAATAACCTTCTAAAGTCTTATCGGAAGTATATCCACTTAATGATGCAATCGTAGAGAAATTATCAAATTCATAAATACCCTCAGCTGTCTGAGTGTTTTTAAAACCATATGTTTCTGAGTACGTTCTATCAAAACTTTCATGACCTAACGTTAAATCAAAACTATGATCTCCAAAAGATTTATTATAATTCAAAATTTGGTTGAAGTTCTCTACTGTTCTTCTAAATCTAGTTTCACTATATCTACCAGCAGGCGCACCATCTCCAACTAAATTATTGTTATATTCTTTATTAATATAGTCGTTCACATCTTGACCATATAAGATATCCAACTTTAATCCATCAATAACCTTAAAGCCTGCGTTTAAACGAACCCCATAGTTATTGGTTTCGGTTTTCTCATTATTCAACAAAACCTCTTCAATGGCATGCCTCCCTACATTTGTAGGTCTAGATTGAATACCATAATCAGGATAACCTTCTCCTCTATCAAATTGTAATTCTCCAGCTGAATCCCGAATGTAATCACCGGTCTCAGGATCTACTATATAAGTAGGATATATCGATCCCATATTTTTCGCAAAACCGAATGGATTTGCAATCGAAGACCCTCTGGAAGAAGGTCCATTTGATTCTGAAAGTGCCATATTAACATTTCCGCCTAATGTTAACCAGTCTGTAGGAGTAAAATTTCCTTTAAGTCTAGCAGTAGTTCTCTCAAAATCACTAGTCACAACATATCCTTCTTCTTTAAGGTTGGAAACAGAAAAAAATACATTGTGATTTTCGCCACCAGCAGAAACATCAACAGAATTGTAAATTCTTTCTCCTGTTCTTTCTAAAGGATCATACCAATCTAAGCCTTTAGCAATAACTTCTGCCTCTGGATTAATTTGGCCATTTTCCAGAACAATTTGATCATTTGGCACATTAAAAGGATTATATCCTAAACGGTTAAATATGGTCGCTGAAGCTTCAGCCGCAGGATTTTCCACATCTAATGAGTTTTTATAACCTTGCCACATAAGTTCATAATACTCTCCTGGATTCACCTGATCATAAAGAGGTATAGCTCTATTAATAACACCAATTTGAGAATCAATATTTACACGTAGTCCCTGATTGCCTTTACCACTTTTAGTTGTTATTAAAACTACACCATTAGCGGCTCTAGAACCGTAAAGTGAGGTAGAGGCGGCATCTTTAAGAACAGTCATTGATTTAATATCATTTTGATTTAGGGCGTTTAACTCTCCTTCGAACTGAACACCATCCACAATTATCAAAGGATCAGTTTCGCCATTTAGTGTCCCTACCCCTCTTATGACGATACCAGGAGAAGAACCGGGTTGACCAGATGCTGATAAAAACTGAACCCCTGTAGCATTACCTTCTATTGCTGATAGTGGAGAAGTAAGAGACCTCTGATCCAATTGCTCAGCTTGTATTGTACTTGCCGAACCGGTAAAAGACTCTTTAGTAGCTGTACCATAAGCAACCACAAGAACTTCATCCAAGGCAGCAGAATCGGTATTCAACGTTAAATTGTATATATCGTCTGTTCCCACAACAATTTTCTTGGTTGTAAAACCAACATAACTAAAAATTAAAGTAACACCTTCCTCTACTCTAATTTTGTACTCACCATCAAAATCTGTCTGGGTTCCATTTGAAGTACCTTCCTCAATTACGTTTACCCCAGGCAATGGAAGACCGCTCTCATCAATAATTTTTCCAGCAACGGTTTTTTGTTGCGCAAATAAAAGCTGCCCCCCTAACACCATTATTAGTGTTAAAAAAACATGTAATTTTTTACTCATTTTTGTTAAATTTGAATTAGCAAGCCGCAAAAATGATAAGAATTTCGAGCTTAACAAAATTCAATAAAATAATCAAATCACTTTGAAGTAAAACGTTTAAGCATAAATAAAAACTTTCATTAGTAAAAAATAGTTCAAATTGCCTCTAAATGCGAATATCTCAAACAACCTACAAATATTTAATGGTTCTTTAAGAAAAACGAAAATGTAACTTTAACATAAAAATTAAATAAAATAATTTCGACAGTACTTTTTGAGACTGTAATTACCTAATGCACAAAATTTGAGATTCCAAGTATAAAAAAGAAAAACATATAAAATATCCGGAATAAATGATATGACTTTGGATCCAGTTAAATAATTTCAAAAAAAAATTGCTAATAATGCTCCTGAAAAGACACCTAAAAAATTACGAATATGAATGCGGTACAGATGAAGCAGGTAGAGGTTGCATAGCAGGTCCTGTAACAGCAGCTGCTGTAATCCTACCAGAATCTTTCAAAAATGAGATCTTGAGAGATTCTAAAAAACTATCATTAAAAAACCGTTTTTCGCTGAGAAAAATAGTAGAAAATGAAAGTAGTACCTATGGAGTTTCACATATATTTATGGAAACCATAGATGAAATTAATATTTTGAATGCTTCTATATTGGCTATGCATAAATCTATTGAGCAGTTAAAAATGCTACCAGAGCATATTATTGTAGATGGTAATAGATTTAAACCCTTCAAGAATATACCTTATGAATGTATTATTAAGGGTGATGATAAATATTTGAGCATTGCGGCAGCATCAATTCTAGCGAAAACGCATCGGGATGAATATATGGAGAAAATCCATGAAGAGTTCCCTATGTACAACTGGAAAAAAAATAAAGGATATCCTACAAAAGAGCATCGAGAAGCTATTAGAGAATTTGGAATCACTAAATATCACCGCAAAAGTTTTAAACTTTTGCCTGAGCAATTAGAGCTTAAATTTTAAAAAACTCTGCCTCAAACAACTCCTGAAAATGCCTTAAAAACTTTTGCTTCACTTCTTCCATATCGACCTGATTTTTACCCAATTCGACATTAAGAGATGTTACTGCTTTTTCTTTAATTCCGCAGGGAACAATATTATCAAAATAACCTAGATCAGCGTTAACGTTTAATGCCAACCCATGCATGGTAACCCAGCGGCTTGCACGAACGCCCATTGCACAAATTTTTCTGGCAAATGGTGTACCCACATCTAACCAAACTCCTGTTTCCCCTTGGCTTCGTTCTGCTTTTATTCCGTAGTCCTTTAAAGTAAGAATAACAGCTTCTTCTAAAAACCTCAAATATTTATGAATATCAGTAAAAAAATTATCGAGGTCTAGAATAGGATAGATCACCATTTGGCCGGGGCCATGATAGGTTATATCTCCTCCCCGATTGATTTTATAAAAAGTAGCACCTTTTTCTTTTAGTTGCTCTTCGTTAATAAGAAGATTAGAAATTTTTCCGCTTTTCCCCAACGTATATACATGAGGATGCTCTACAGAAAGCAGGTAATTAGGCGTTTCTAACTGCATATCTTCCCTCCTGTTCTTTACCTTTATATCCAGAATTTCTTTAAAAAGTTGTTCTTGGTAGTCCCAGGTATCTTTGTAATCTTTAAATCCTAATTCTTTTAATTCAATCTTCTTGTTTTGAGGTATCGTCATCATTTATTAGGATTATTTAAAATTATAAGTGCGGCGATCACTCCGGGTATCCATCCTAATAGCGTTAAAAGAAATACTATAATAATAGAACCACAACCCTTATCAAATACCGCTAGAGGCGGAAAAAATATTGACAAAATAACACGCCAAATACTCATAATTTCGATTTTATCTAAAACAAAAACAAAGATATAATTTCTGCTTCAGATTCATAGCTAATCTTAAATAGATCATTGGTTGGTACTCTGATTGTCATTATATTTGCAGCTGCTTCTTAAAAGGGGAAGCCATTAAATTTTAAAATTACACCATGCAGCTATCTGAACAGGAAATTGTAAGAAGAGAAAAACTGGCTACATTAAGGGAGAAAGGGATTAATCCTTATCCAGCCGATTTATTTCCATTAGATCACACATCTGCCGATATTAAGGCAAATTTCGAAGAAGGTAAAAAAGTTGTAATCGCGGGTAGATTAATGTCCCGAAGAATCCAGGGAAAAGCATCTTTCGCAGAATTACAGGATTCTAAAGGTAAGATTCAGGTTTACTTTAATCGCGACGAAATTTGTACCGGTGAAGATAAGAGCTTATACAACGATGTATACAAAAAGCTGCTGGATATAGGTGATTTTATAGGTATTGAAGGCGAATTATTTAAAACTCAAGTAGGCGAAATGACCGTGATGGTAAAAGACTTTAGCCTGCTTAGCAAATCGATTCGACCTTTACCATTGCCAAAAACCGATAAAGAAGGAAATACATACGATGGCTTTACAGATCCTGAGCATCGCTATCGCCAGCGTTATGCAGATCTTGCAGTGAATCCAAAAGTAAAAGAGATATTCGTAAAACGTACTAAACTTTTTAGTGCAATGCGTAATTTCTTTAACGAATCTGGATATTTCGAGGTTGAAACTCCAATTCTTCAGTCGATTCCTGGTGGTGCTGCAGCTCGTCCTTTCATTACTCATCATAATGCACTAGACATTCCGCTATATTTAAGAATCGCCAACGAACTTTATCTTAAGCGCTTAATTGTTGGTGGTTTTGATGGCGTTTACGAATTTTCTAAAAACTTCAGAAATGAAGGAATGGATAGAACCCACAATCCGGAATTTACTGCAATGGAAATCTATGTAGCTTATAAAGACTACAATTGGATGATGGATTTCACCGAAAAACTTTTGGAACATTGCGCGATTGCTGTTAATGGAACTACGGAAGCTACCTTCGGAAAACATAAAGTTGATTTTAAAGCACCATACAAGCGTGTAACCATGACTGATGCTATTATTGAATTTACAGGATTTGATATTACCGGTAAATCTGAAGCAGAATTATTCGAAGCTGCGAAAGAAATGGGTATCGAGGTAGACGAAACCATGGGCAAAGGAAAACTTATCGACGAGATTTTTGGCGAAAAATGTGAAGGAAATTACATCCAACCAACCTTTATTACCGATTATCCAAAAGAAATGAGTCCGCTTTGTAAGGAACATAGAGAGAATCCAGAACTAACCGAGCGTTTCGAGCTTATGGTTTGTGGTAAAGAAATCGCTAATGCGTATTCAGAGCTTAACGATCCTATCGATCAGCGTGAGCGTTTCGAAGAACAATTACGCTTAGCAGAAAAAGGTGATGATGAAGCTACCGAATTTATCGATCAGGATTTCTTACGTGCTTTAGAATATGGTATGCCTCCAACATCTGGATTAGGAATTGGGATGGATCGTTTGATTATGTTTTTAACCAATAATCAATCTATTCAGGAAGTATTATTTTTCCCACAAATGAAGCCGGAGAAAAAACAGGTTGAACTTACTGAAGAAGAAAAAGCAGTTTACCAATTACTGAAAGATGACGAAAACCATAATATGGATCTTATCAAAGAGAAATCTGGTTTGAGTAATAAAAAATGGGACAAAGCATTAAAATCGCTTAGAAAACATAAAATGATTAATGTTTTTAAAGAAAATGAAGAAATGAAAATAAGCGTTGTATAAGGCTTCCTTTAATTTTAAAAAAACTTGAAAGGCTACATTAATTTGCAGCCTTTTTTTTGATTAGAAAAAAACACTAATTCCATTTTCCTTAACTTCGTTTTAAACCTTTTTAAGAAAAATGAGTCCTAAAAAGGAAGTTGAATAATTCAGTATAGCACATTCAAATAGTTTATTCAGCTTTAATAAAATTCAAACCTAATTTATGACTAACAAATTACCGATTAGAATTTGTGCTGTCGGTCTTTCTTTTTTAATGGCCTCTTGTGCTGTTTTTCAGAAAAACAAGAAAGATCAGTCTGCAAATGCACAAAAAGAAGAATCAAAAGACGGATTAAAACCTTACGCAAAAGTTATCACTAAAGATGCAAAATCAGATAAAGGTCTTTTTACCGTACACAAAGTAAAAAACAAGTATTACTACGAGATTCCAGATAGCCTTTTCAATAGAGAAATGCTTACTGTAACAAGAATCGCCAAAACAGCTTCTGGTATTGGATTTGGTGGTGGTAAACAAAACACTCAGGTTCACCGCTGGCAAAAGAAAGGTGATCAGGTTTTACTAAGAGTAGTCTCTCATGACATCTACGCAGCAGATTCACTTCCTGTTCATGAAGCGGTGGTAAATTCTAATTTCGAGCCGATTTTAAGTTCTTTTGATGTTGAAACTATTGGTAAAGATTCTATAAACAAATCTACCATTATCGAAGTTACCGATCTTTACAAAAAAGATGTTCAGGCTTTAGGTTTAGGCGAAAGATACCGTAAACAATACAAAGTTTCAAGATTAGACGATAGCCGTTCTTTTATAGATACCATAAGAAGTTATCCTGAAAATATCGAAGTTCGACATATTAAAACATACAACGCGGGTAATCCTCCATCCAATTCAACTACCGGATCTATCTCTTTGGAATTCAGCAACTCGATGATTCTTCTACCAAAAGAGCCAATGGAGCGTCGTTATTTTGATGAGCGCGTAGGATGGTTTACTACAAGCCAGACCGATTATGGTTTAGACGCTCAAAAAAGTAAAACCGTCGAATATCTTGACCGTTGGAGACTAGAGGTTAAGGAGGAAGACATGGAGAAATTTAAAAACGGTGAGCTGGTTGAACCTAAAAAGCAAATCGTTTATTATATCGATCGTGCAACGCCAAAAAAATGGGTTCCTTACATTAAGCAAGGTATCGAGGATTGGCAAGTAGCTTTTGAAGAAGCCGGTTTCAAAAATGCAATTATCGCTAAAGAAGCACCTACGGCAGAAGAAGATCCAAATTGGAGCCCAGAGGATGTTCGGTATTCAACCGTTCGTTATTTAGCTTCACCAATTCCTAACGCGAATGGACCTCACGTAAGTGATCCACGTTCAGGAGAAATTTTGGAGTCAGATATCAACTGGTACCATAACGTAATGACCTTACTTAGAAACTGGTATTTTGTACAAACGGCTGCAATTAATGAGGAAGCACGCGGCGTAGCATTTAAAGATGAGATTATGGGACGCTTAATTCGTTTCGTTTCTTCTCACGAAGTTGGTCACACTTTAGGTCTTCCACACAATATGGGTAGTAGCCCGGCTTATGCAGTTGAAGATTTACGTGATCCAGAATTCACCGCAAAATACGGAACTGCACCATCGATTATGGATTATGCACGTTTCAATTATGTAGCTCAGCCAGGTGATGGTGATGTTGCTTTAATGCCAAATATTGGTCCTTACGATAAGTACGCGATTATGTGGGG
The DNA here is from genome assembly GCF_027594425.1 of Zunongwangia sp. HGR-M22. Lineage (NCBI taxonomy): Bacteria > Pseudomonadati > Bacteroidota > Flavobacteriia > Flavobacteriales > Flavobacteriaceae > Zunongwangia > Zunongwangia sp. HGR-M22. Next base: position 519,452 of record NZ_CP115159.1, on the reverse strand, counting down.
TTATAAACCCATTCCAGAAAAAGAAGGTAAAGAAGAAAAACCTGTTTTAGACGAATGGATTTTAGAACATGCAGGTGATCCTTTATATCGCTTCGGAAGTCAGCAAAGTGGCGGAGTAATAGATCCTTCTTCTCAAACAGAAGATCTTGGTGACGATGCGATGCTAGCTAGTGAATACGGTATCAAAAACCTGAAGCGTATTGTTCCTAAATTAATAGAATGGACTGCTGAAGATGGCAAAGATTACGAAGATTTAGATGAGCTTTATGGGCAGGTTCTTAGCCAGCTTAATCGCTACATGGGTCACGTAGCTGCTAATATTGGTGGTGTCTACGAAGTGTATAAAACCTACGATCAAGAAGGTGCTGTTTATACGCATGTTACCAAAGAAAAGCAGGAAAGAGCAATGGATTTCTTACAAGAACAATTGTTCGAAACTCCTAATTGGTTAATCGATCAGGACATTTTTAATAAAATTGAATTCGACGGAAATATCGAAAGGATTAGAGGTATGCAAAGCAGTACACTTTCTAATGTTTTAGACTTCGGAAGAATGCAACGTTTACTAGAAAACCAAGAAATAAACGGGAAAGAAGCATATACGCTTCTGGAAATGATGGACGATTTACGTAAAGGAATCTGGAGCGAACTAAATACTGGTCAAAAAATTGACAGATACCGCAGAAATCTTCAAAGAGCGTATATCGATCGCATGGCTTATTTAATGACAGAAGATCAAAAAGCGATCCCTAGCGAATACCGCCGATGGATTAGTAGAACTAATGTAAATGTAGCGCAAAGTGATATTCGCCCAATTGTAAGAGGTGAATTACAAACGCTACAAAGACAAATAAGAAACTCGATGTACCGTTCAGGAGATACGTTAACAAGATATCATCTTCAGGATGCATCAGAAAGAATAGATCAAATCCTTAATCCTAACGACTAGTCTAGCGATAGACTATATTTGATTTATTAGTTTTTTAAGACCTGTCTCCCCCACAAGGCAGGTTTTTTAATTTTTAAATCTTTAATTATCCAACTTCAAAAATTAGCCCACCCAAAATCTTCAATTTATATATCGATTTTTAATAGTTTTAAGACACTTTCTGTTTAAATTAAAAATAAAAAACCCAATACATTATTAAACCTTTATCTTTTTTAAGAGTCCTATTATAGCATTCAGTTTAAAACGCTTCAATATGAAAAGATTATGTTTTATTATGATGATGCTAGTGGCAGTATCTTCATTTGCTCAGCAAAAAGAAGATCGTAGAAAGCCAATAAAAGAACGTGCAGGAATGAATATGACTGCTGAAGAAAAAGCTATTCTGAAATCAAAAAGATTAACATTAGACTTAGATCTAACCGAACACCAACAAAAAGAATTTCAGAAATTATATACAGAACGAGCCAAAGACAGAGCCAAAATGCGTGAAGAAATGAAAGATGCTGCGGAAGATGGTAAGCTAAAAGAAGAAGCTTTCGAAAGAATGAATACTCGTTTAGATAAAGAAATAGCATTTCAACAAGCTATGCTGGAAATTTTGAGTAAAGAGCAATATGAGCTTTGGAAAACAACAAAAAGAATAGAACAGCACAAAAAAAGAATGGCTTTTAAAGATCATCACAGAGATTTTAGAGATAAACACAAAAACCCCAAATAAATTTCAATTTTATAATTGTTCAATTGCAAAAAAGAGAGGCCTAACAGCTTCTCTTTTTATTTTTTATAATTACTGAAAAAAATACTTCACAATAATTCCTCCTGCCAACCAGGCGTAACAAACAAAAGCAATATACTTTAGGGTTTTCTCCATTAATTTACTTTTTGGCGCCATTTCTTTCATTCGCATTACATCGGTTCTTTTAAAGAAACCTAAGTAGATCAAATATCCTGAAATAAACAAAAAAGTAATATTCAGAAAAAAGGTATAATCTATTTTGAAAAATGTTTGATCCTGTACCTGCACACTCGAAGGATCCGGGATTAAATCCAAACTTAAAAATCCATAATGCAACAAGAGCGATGCGCCAACCAGAGAAATAAAAAGTAGCATTAAAATGAAAAACGACATTTTCCAACCATAATATTTGGCATTGATTCTAAGTACCGGGAAAACCACTAGGTCGCTAAAGATAAAAGCGATTACTCCGGCAAAACTTACGCCTTTACCAAACAATAATGCAGCCAGTGGAATATTCCCCATCGAACCAATAAAGGTGATAAAAGCCACTAAAGGCCCAACAATAATATGTTCTAAGATCGTTAAAAATGAGAAATCTGTATTTCCTTGCCCACTATTGATAAACAGCGTTTCAAAAAACGAATCTGGAATAAAAGCAGCTACGATCCCGGCAATGGTAAAACCAAGTGTAACATCTTTCCAAACCATTTTCCATTCCATACCGTATTGCTGAGACACTTTCGCCCAGCTTTTTTCGGTTTTAATTCTTTTCTTCCAAGACTTCTGGTCATCATTATCGTCTTCTTCATCAGTTTGAAGTCTTTCTCTTGCTTTCTTAATTAGTCCTTTGGGATGAAATAATCTAATGAGCAACCAACTGATCAAGATCAGTAAAATTCCGCCTACATATTCTCCTACCACAAATTGCCAACCTAAAAATATTGAGATGATAATTCCTAATTCGATCACCAAATTAGTCGAAGCCAATAAAAAAGCGATACTCGAAACAAAACTTGCTCCTTTTTTAAACAAACTCTTGGTAGATGCCAAAGCAGCAAAACTACAGGAGCTACTTATAAATCCAAAAAAAGTTCCCAATAACACTCCTTTAGATTCATTTTCACCCATAGTTTTTTGCATTCGTTTTTCGGTGACAAAAACCTGAATACAACTACTAATTACATACCCCAAAGCAAAAGCCCACAATGCCATCCAGAAAAATCCCAGACTGGTATTGGCAGCTTCTCCCCATTTGCTTAAAAAATCGTTCATAAATCTTTAGTTTGGTTAGTTAGTTTCGATAACATCTTAGGATAGTGTTGCGGCTCGTAATCGCAACGCATTGCCGATCACAGAAACCGAGCTAAAACTCATTGCCAAAGCAGCGATCATTGGCGACAATAAAATTCCGAAGAATGGATATAGAATTCCGGCTGCAATTGGAACACCAATACTATTATAGATCAAAGCAAAAAATAGATTTTGCTTAATATTCGACATTACTTTATCACTCAGTTTTCGCGCTTTTAGCACCGCTTTTAAATCGCCTTTTACTAGTGTTATCTCTGCACTTTCTATCGCTACATCAGTTCCGGTTCCCATAGCAATCCCGATATCGGCTTTAGCCAATGCCGGCGCATCGTTAATTCCGTCTCCGGCTGCAGCCACTTTTCGCCCTTGTTGCTGCAGTTTTTCTACCTCGCTCATTTTATCCTGCGGCAACATTCCGGCTTTAAACGCAATTCCCATTTCATCGGCTACCGCCTTTGCCGTACGTTCGTTATCGCCGGTAAGCATAATTACCTCAACGCCGTCTTCTTTTAATTTTGTAAGTGCTTCTTTACTGGTTTTCTTCAAAGGATCTGAAATCACTACAAATCCTTCAACCTTACCAGCTACGCTTAAATAAGAAACGGTTTTTCCCTGTTGCTGAAATTGTTCAATTTCGCAATCAATTTTTTCTGAAGAATTGATTCCTTTTTCATCCAAAAGCGCCTTATTCCCCAGTGCTAATTTTTTCTGCTGAAGTTCACCAATCACACCTTTCCCCGTAACCGAATCAAAATTTGAAGCTTCCTCTATCTTAACACCTTTCTCTTTCGCATATTTTATCGTTGCAGTGGCCAGCGGATGTTCACTATGCGAATTTAAAGCAGCGATAAATCCTGCAATCTCAGCTTCAGTAAAATCACCAACACTCACCATTTTTTCTACGGAAGGTTTTCCTTCCGTGATCGTTCCGGTTTTATCAATAATCAAAGTATCGATCTCATTCATCTGCTCTAAAGCCTGCGCATTTTTGATGAGCACACCATTCTGGGCGCCTTTTCCTACTCCAACCATAACCGACATTGGTGTGGCTAAACCTAAAGCACAAGGACAGGCAATAATGAGCACCGCGATGGCATTTACAAAAGCGTAAACGTAAGACGGCGACGGACCAACAATTGCCCAGATCGCAAAAGTGATCACCGAAATAAGTACCACAATCGGTACAAAATATCCTGAAATTTTATCGGCTAAACGTTGAATTGGCGCTTGCGACCTACTGGCATCATTTACCATTTGGATAATTTGGGAAAGCAAAGTTTCATCGCCTACTTGCTCGGCCATCATGGTAAAAGAAGAATTCCCGTTTATAGTTCCTGAAGTTACTTTATCGTCAGCCGATTTTTCTAACGGAATCGGCTCACCGGTAATCATACTTTCATCGATCGACGATTTTCCGTTTTTAATAATCCCATCAACCGGGATTTTCTCTCCGGGTTTTACTTTTAAAAGATCACCTTCTTCAATATCATCTATAGCAACTACCTCTTCTTTTCCGTTTACCACCCGAGTGGCGTTATTGGGCGCTAACTTCAGTAATTCTTTGATAGCGGAATTGGTACGATCGTGTGCTCGGGCCTCTAACATTTGGCCTAACATCACTAATGTTAAAATAACCGTAGCGGCTTCAAAATAAACATGCACTGTACCTGCTTCTGTTTTAAATTGATTAGGAAATAAATCGGGAAACAATAAGCCTAGTACACTAAAAATCCAGGCTATTCCAGAACCAATACCTACCAGCGTAAACATATTCAAATTCCAGTTTACGATAGATTTCCAGGCACGCTCAAAAAACATCCACGTAAAATAAAACACTACCGGAATGGATAATACTAGCTGCACCCAATTCCAATACTGCAAATCCATAATTTGATATAGCGGATTATTACTTAACATATCCGACATAGCAATTAGGAAAATAGGCAAGGTAAAAGCCACCGAAAACCAGAATTTTTTATGCAATTTTAGATAGGTTGAATTTTGTGCTTCTGGCTCAGGATCTTTAGGCACTAAATCCATCCCACAAATTGGGCAATCTCCAGGCTCATTTTCTTCAACTTCGGGATGCATTGGGCAGGTATATGTAATTTTTGGCGCACTTAAACTTTGTTCTTGTACCAAATCCATTCCGCATACCGGGCAATCTCCCGGTTCATCATACATTTTATCGCCTTCGCAGTGCATAGGGCAATACCACTTCCCATCTCCTTTTGCTTTCGGTTTCTTTTTTTTATTCTTCTTTACCCTCTTTTTTTTTTGATCTAATGGATGAATTTGGTAGCCGCCTCTATCATTTTCTAAAGCTTGCTGGAATTGTTCAATTTCGATATGATGATGCATGCTGATTTTTGCTTCCGCTTTTTCAAGATTCACTTCAGCGTTTTCAACACCATCAACTTTATTCAAGGTTTCTTCTACGTGAGCGCGACAACCATTGCAAGACATGCCGCTTACATGATAGTGGTGCGTCATCAATTTTTCTTCAGAAGACTTTTCCGAAGGAATCGATATTTGATAATTTCCGCCGGCATTTTTTAAGGCTTGCTGAAATGTTGAAATTTCGATATGCTTTTTCATCAAAATTTCAGCAGTTTCTTGTTCAAGATCTACGTCAACTTTTTCTACTTCAGGAATATTTTGCAGTGCTTGGGTTACATGAGATTGGCAACCTTGGCAACTCATTCCGCTTACGTTATAGCTCTTTTTCATTATAGTGCTTTGAAAATTTATACAAATTTTCAGGTTTTTGTTTTAAATTAGCTTGTCTTAATTCAATTACAAAAATAAGGTAGCGTAAGCAGTCAGGCTTTTAATATTATGGTAAGTTATTTCAGTTTTAGGAATGCTTAAACAGCATCAAGGCCTTTTCGACCTTTTAGTTGCATTTTTTTATATTCTGAAGGTGTGATTCCGGTTTGTTTTTTAAAGGAAGTCGATAAATAAGCCGCTGTTGAAAAACCGAGCTGGTAAGCCACTTCAGCAATACTCAATTCATCGTACTCTAAAAGCTCTTTGGCTTTTTCGATTTTGAGTTTATTGAAATACGACTGGATGCTTTGTCCTTCTTCCGCAGTAAATAAATTAGTAATAAAACTATAATCGTGATGAAGCTCTGCACTTAAGATTTCTGATAATTTCTTTTGATCGGCATAATTAGAAATCTCGTCAATCAAAACCGATTTTATCTGATTAATGATACGTTCATTCTTAGATTGTAAAAGCTGAAAACCTACTTTTTCTAATTCCGAAGACAACGCATTTTGTTCCGCTGCAGAAAGTTCTCTTTCTAAAATCGCTTCCCCTAAATTCACTTCTTTATACGGAATATCGAGTTTAGACAAAATACCTTCTACCGTCGCGATGCAACGGCCACAGACTATATTTTTAATAGGAATCGCGTTTTCTGCCAAAACTTTAATTTTTAAAAGATCTCTCGCTCAAAGAATAGAGCGAGAGAATAGGGCTTATTATTAATATCTTCAATTTATATATTTATTGCTTTCGTCATTCCGGACTTGATCCAGAATCGTATACTTATTTATAAAAATTATCTTGATGAAACCCTAAATCAAGCCCGCCTGGCGGACGGGCAGGTTCAGGGTGACATTACTTATAATAATTAATTGCGGAAATTCCGCTTTTTACTGAATAGTTTTTTCTACTCTACCGCAATGCAACATTTTATCTCCAAAATACGGATTATTAATTTCTTCGGAAGCTGCAAACCACGATGCTCCTTTTCCATCGAAAGCCATTGGGCAAAATTGCTTATAAATTTCTCCTGAAGCAATAGCGTTTTCAAGCACCGGTTCCATCAAAACCGTTAATTCTGAAAATACTTTTCGTTGTGCTTCTATAGCTGTCTCTTCTGAAATTTTAGTCGCTAATTCAGCAATTTCAGCATTCTCGAAACCGGTCATTTTCTTGGCTGCTTTTTTCGCAGCATTTGCATCGGTAGCCACCAAAGCATCTTTTAATTGTAAATAAGCTACATATTCTGAAGCTACTTTTTCATCATCAAATTCAGCATTTTGGGCTATCGTTTTTGCATTATCATCCTGAGTCATTTCTACATCTTCCTGCGTAGCATCAGTAGTAGATTCTTTGTTTTCCTTACAGCTGGTAAAGCTCATAATTCCAGCTGAAAAAGCTATAGAAAATAGATTTCTAGGTATACGTTTCATAATTCTTTATTATTAAATTTAATTTCGAACATTATTTAGCGTCATTCCGGACTTGCCCCGGAACCTCATCATTATGAGAGCCTGAAAAAAGTTCAGGGTGACGTTATTCTATTATCCCTATTGGGTAAGCTTCTAATCGTTTCTCCACAACCTAACATTTTCGAGCCAAAATATGGATTTTTAATTTCCTTATTTTTACTAAGCCAGGTTGCTCCTTTATTGTTATTTGCCATCGGGCATCGCTGAATATAAAGTTCCTCTATTTCATCGAAATTCGATACTAGTTCTATCATATTTTGTGAAAGCGCTATAAACTCTTTTCGTTGCGTTGCGATATCTTCGGAAGCACTAATCGCTTTAAATGTATTCTGAATTATTTTAAAACGAGTTGCTACCATTTTATTCAGTGCTGCCGTATCGATAGTATTGATTTTTGCTGAAGCTTTTTTCGCAGCCTTCTTTGCTGAAGTAGCATCGCTAACTACCAGATCATCCTTTAATTCTAAATAATCTTCAATCACCGCTCGAAAAGCCAACTGAAAACTTTTCGGTAAATTCATTTCCCTTGCCATAGCTTCATTAGTCCTTTTATCATCTACCGCATTGCGGTTCATCATCGATTTTTTTCCTTGCAATTGCGCCGCAGCGTCTACGGTAAAAGTTCCGTTAGTAACCACCTCATCGCCTTTTTCCAAACCTTCTAAAATTTGATAAGAATCGCGAATTTCACTACCTAATTTCACTTCTTTCATTTCAAACTGAGGTGAATTAGCATCTGTTTTTAAATATACTACCGAGCGCTCTCCCGTCCACATCACCGCGGATTTGGGGATACTTATTTGCGAATTTTCTGTCGCTTCCAAATCAACCTCTGCTTCTACAAACATTCCCGGTTTTAATTTTCCGTTTCGATTAGCTAACACCACGCGGATTTCTGTAGTTCTGGCTGAATTATCTAAAACAGGATTTATAAAATCGATGGTTCCATTAAAACTTTCATCGGCAAAAGCATTAACCGAAATCTGAAGTTTTTGCCCTTCTTTTAAATTAGACAACTGCCCTTCATAAGCATCGAAAACCGCCCAAACTTTCGTGAGATTCGCCACTTTATACAAAGCCTGCCCGCGATTTACATAATCGCCTTGATTCACCATTTTTTCGGTCACTGTTCCCGAATTTGATGCAAAAACAGGAAAATTCTCTTTTACTTTTCCACTTTCTTCAATCGAATTGATTTGCGAATCACTCAGTTTCCAGTTCTTTAATTTATTACGCACTGCCTGATATAATTTAGGCTGAGATTCTTTTAATTTCAAAGCGGTTAACAATTCTTGCTGAGCAGAAATCAGCTCAGGTGAATAAATTGTGGCTAAAATTTGCCCTTTTTTAATTTCCTCTCCGGTAGTGTTGATAAAAAGTTGCTCTATTCGGCCTGAGAAATACGAAGATTGTACGGCGTTTAATTCTTCATTGGCCTCTAAAGTTCCTGAAAGTGTGATGGAATTATCAGTCTTTGAATTTCCAACTATGCTTGTTTGAATATTGGCCAGTTTCATGGCATTTTCCGTCATCGTAAAACCTGCAATAGTAACATCTGTTTGATTTGCCGGGATCAATTCCATACCGCAAATAGGGCAATCGCCGGGTTCTGGTTGCATAATCTGAGGATGCATAGAACATGTCCACATCGTATCTTCTGCAGCATCGTGTTCGGTATGCGTCTCTTTAGTTTTATGTTCACTTCCGCTAAAAATTAAATAGCCGATAAAAAGACCAATGATTAAAGCTAAACCTGTATATATAATTGTTTTTTTCATCTGTTGTTTTTTTTTCCTATCTCCATTTAGTATCGATAATCATCATACTTAATCCTAAATCTTATTTTCATTCAATCTAATGAGATGCTGAATCAAGTTCAGCATGACGATCCGACTTTTTCTTATGCGCAAAGCATTCACGAAATAACCTTTACGTCATCCCGGACTTGATCCGGGATCTCATTTCTATATTCTCTTCTCTAAAATCTCAATACTCAATTCTAACTACTCACTACTAATCAACCAAATACTCTACCATCGCCGTTTGCTGAAAATAATTACTTATCGATTCGACCAATTTCATTTGATAGTCTAATTGCATTTCTTGGATATCTAGCACATCCCGAAAATCTAAACGTTCACTTTCGTAACTGCGCATCAAAATATCCTCAGCATCTTTAGTTAATCCAATATTTTGAAATTGAATTTCTACAGAATATCGCGCTGAATTTCGCATTTCAAGCGCATTGGACAACTTGCTTTCCAATTCATTTAAACGCTGACTTTTATTTGCTGAAATTTGTTTTTTTCGTAACTCATTTTGGGCAGAAACCGAAGAGTATTTATTGTTGAAAATCGGTATCGAAAACGATACCATAGGCATCACAATATCTTTCCCGTTATCGGGAATTGCCATATCGGTGCGCGTTCCTACATTAATATAATCTACACCTAAACCGAATTGCGGAACCGATTCTTTTTGATTTACGGCTTCCGCAAAATCGACACTTTCCAAACTCTCATCGAATTTGGATAATTCCGGATGAACTTTTATTGCTGAAATTCTCATTTCTTCTGAAGGCAATTCCAGTGTATCTACAAGTGTTACTGAAGCATTGTTTTCTCTATTCAGCAATCGATTAAAAGCTACTTTTGCTGAAGTCAATTTATTTTCTAGACTCACCTGCTGATCTTTTAGCCTGTTTTGACGCATTTGCAACTGAAGCACATCCACCGCGCTGGCTTTTCCAACTTCTACACCGTTTAGCGCCAATTCTTCATAAATTTTCAGTAATTCAATATTCTCTTTTATCACTTTAATTTTCTCCTGAAATTCGTACAAATGAAAATAGGCTTTTGAAACCGATAATTTTAGCTTACGCAGAGCGATATCGACTTCAATATTATCTTCTTCAGCTAATGCGCCGGCGTAATCTTGCCTCGCTGAAATTGTACCAAACCACGGAAACATTTGCTTTACCGAAAATTTAGCTTGCTGCGGCCCAGTTCTGGTTTCCGGTTCACTTACAAAATATCCTGCGGCAAATTCGGTATTTGGCAAGGTATTTACGGCGTTAGCTTGCTCTTTTGAAATATCGTATTTCACCCGTAAAGCATCGATCATTGGGCTATTGTTCTGCGCTTCTAGAATATAGTTTTCTAGTTGCTGAGCATCCATTATAAAAGAAAATAGCATCACACAAAGCGATAGAATTTTATATTCCTTTTCTATTAATAATTTACAGTTCACGGTTTACATTTTTTAGTTTTTGAGCTCTTAGCTGAGAGCTTTCAGCAATCAGCTTTTTTAATCAATATTCAACTGATTTAACTTTATTTTCTTACTCAATCAAAATCTCTACAATCTTTCGTCATTCCGGACTTGATCCGGGATCTCATCCTCAGTTTTATGAGATGCTGAACCAAGTTCAGCATGACGTTTACATTTTGAATTCAACTTTTTTATAAATTCAACTTTTTACATTCAGAATATTCTAGCCTTGATTCTTTCAACACATTTTCAAATTAACACATCATCAAATTTTCTAGCTTCTAACAGCGAAGCAATCTCAATTCTAACTACTCAATTCTCTCTTCAACTTCATTTCTTTCTTCCAGCAAAACAAAACCGGAACTACAAAAAGTGTAATTAATGCGATTAACATTCCGCCGAAACTTGGTATCGCCATTGGTATCATAATATCACTACCGCGCCCTGTACTCGTTAAAACGGGCAACAGCGCCAAAATTGTAGTGGCCGTGGTCATTAAACAGGGTCTGATCCTTTTTTCACCTGCTTCCACAACCGAAGCTCGAATAGCTTTAATATTCTCTGGTTCGTTTTTTCCAAAAGTCTGAGTAAGATAAGTTGCCATCACCACACCATCATCTGTCGCAATTCCAAAAAGCGCAATAAAACCAACCCAAACGGCGACACTTAAATTAATGGTATGCATCTGGAACAGGTCTCTTAGATTTTCGCCAAAGAGGTTAAAATTCAAAAACCAATCTTGTCCATACAACCAGATCATTATAAATCCGCCGCCAAAAGCGACCGCGATTCCGGTAAAAACGATAAAAGAGGTGGACACCGATTTAAACTGAAAATACAAAATCATAAAAATGATGAGCAACGCCAGTGGAACCACAATCGATAATGTCTTTGCGGCACGAAGCTGATTTTCGTAGTTTCCGGTGAATTCATAATTAATCCCCTGCGGAACTTTTAATGCTCCGGAGTCTATTTTCTGCTGAATTGTTTGTTGTGCATTTTCAACTACATCAACCTCAGCAAAACCGTCCATTTTATCGAAAAGCACATAACCGATTAAAAAGGTATCTTCACTCTTAATTACCTGCGGACCTTGTTCATACCGAATTTCTACCAGTTCACCTAACGGAACAGGCTTTGCGTTTTCTACCGGAACATAAATATTTTTCAAATCCTCTGGCGAATCTCGAAGTTCCCTCGGATAACGTACTCGAACTGAATATCGTTCCCGACCTTCAACTGTTTGACTTAACATTTTCCCGCCAACAGCTACTTCTAAAACGTCTTGCACATCGCTCATTGATATGCCATATCTCGCTAATCGATCTCGTTTAATGTCTATCAGCAAATAGGGCTTCCCTACAATTCGATCGGCAAAAACAGCTTCATCTTTAACACCGTCAACTGCCTTTAGGATTTCTTCGAGCTTCATTCCAAAAGCTTCAATTTGTTTTAAATCCTGTCCCTGTACTTTTATTCCCATAGGCGCACGCATCCCGGTTTGTAACATCACCAATCGTGTTTCAATAGGTTGCAGTTTTGGTGCAGAGGTGATACCCGGTAACTTTGTAGCGGCTGAAATTTCATTCCAAATATCATCTGGTGAGCTTATCGCAGGTCGCCAGTTTCTAAAATATTCGCCATCATCATCTGGAATTAATTGTTCTCGATTAATTTTAAAGCTTGTATTTATTGAATCTGGGATTTCATTTTCAGTAAAACGGTCGCTTCCGTCGATGGCCAACTCGTTATTTTTCAATACAAAAAATCCATCTTCATTTACTTTAAATCGCTGTCTTTGCCCACTCGCATTTAATGCGTATTCCGGTTTATACTGAATAATATTTTCGTACATACTGAGTGGAGCAGGATCTAAAGCTGACTCAGTTCTTCCTGCTTTTCCAACCACAGTTTTCACTTCCGGAATATTGGCCACCGCCATGTCTAATTGCTGCAAGATTCGTTTATTTTCGGCAACTCCGGCATGGGGCATCGAGGTTGGCATCAGTAAAAATGAACCTTCATTTAGCGAGGGCATAAATTCTTGCCCAGTATTACGCATAATTAGCATACCAGCAATAACAATCGAAAATGGCAGTATTAGGAATATCATTTTATGAGCTAATGCCCAATGTAAGATTCGAGTATAATATCTTCGGAAAAGATTAAAAATAAATAGGAGTCCGAAACATAGAATGGCCACCATAATCACATTCCATAAAATGGAAGTATCTAAACCAAGTGGCCTCCAAAAAACAGCCAACATAAAAATGATAGCTGTTGAGATTATACCAACAACAAGCCAATCATGTTGTTTTTCTGAAGTGATTTTTTGCGCTTTTAGAATTCCGGCGATTCCTAAACCTATTAAAACTAAGCCTATCCAAAATCCATAAAAAATCATTGTAATTCCGGCTACTATCAATATTCCTTGAATAGCTAAATTGAAGTTTTTCCGGATGGTTCTTTTCCTGAAAATACTGGCTGCAAAAGGCGGAATCAAAAATAGCGCTACGATAATCGAAGCAGTAAGCGCCATGGTTTTGGTAAAAGCCAGCGGACGGAATAACTTCCCTTCAGCCCCCACCATTGTAAACACCGGAATAAAACTGATAATTGTAGTTAATACTGCCGTGATGATTGCTCCAGAAACTTCAGCCGTTGCATTATAAACTACCGTATTTGTTGGCAAATTTGCTTCGCTTTCATCTAAATGTCGAATAATATTTTCTGAAAGAATCACGCCCACATCAACCATCGTCCCAATAGCAATCGCAATACCTGACAGCGCTACTATATTGGCATCGACATGAAATAATTTCATCCCGATAAACACCATTAATACCGCTACCGGAAGTAATCCTGAAATAAGAATAGAAGCTCGAAGGTTAAACACCATGATCACAATCACAAAAATGGTGATTAAAATCTCCAAACTCAGTGCTTCGTTTAAAGTGCCTAACGTTTCCTGGATTAGTTCAGATCGGTCATAAAAAGGAACAATGGTAAGTTGCGAAGTGGTGCCATCGGCTAATTCTTTAGAAGGCAACCCACCACTAATAGAAGCAATTTTATCTTTTACATTATTGATCACTTCCATTGGATTGGCACCATTACGGGCAACAACTACTCCGCCCACAACCTCAGCGCCTTCTTTATCTAAAATTCCGCGTCGCGCTGCCGGGCCTAGTGAAACATTGGCTACATCGCTGACTTTTAAAGACGTAAAATCTTTAGAGGAAACTACTGCATTTTCGATATCCTCAATAGATTTTACATAGCCCAGGCCACGCACTAAATATTCGGCCTGATTGATTTCTAAAGTCTGCGCGCCAATCTCACGATTACTTTCTTTTACCGCTTTCACGACATCTTGTAAGCTCACCTTGTATTGGCGCATTTTTTCAGGATTTATATCGATTTGATATTCCTGAACATAACCGCCAATCGAAGCAACTTCTGAAACACCGCTGGCCGAAGAAAGTGCATATTTCACATAAAAATCCTGAATGCTGCGTAATTCCTGAAGGTCCCAACCGCCGGTAACATTCCCTGCTTTATCGCGACCCTCTAAAGTATACCAATAAATTTGCCCTAAAGCTGTTGCGTCTGGCCCCAAAGAAGGACTTACACCTTCAGGTAACAATCCGTTTGGCAATGAATTTAATTTCTCCAAAATTCGGCTTCTACTCCAGTAAAATTCTACATCCTCTTCAAAAATGATATAGATACTAGAAAAGCCAAACATTGAAGAACTCCGTATCGTTTTTACTCCCGGTATTCCCAGCAATGAAGTGGTTAGCGGATAAGTGATTTGATCTTCGATATCTTGTGGAGAGCGACCTTCCCATTTAGTAAAAACGATTTGCTGATTTTCACCAATATCGGGAATAGCATCTACTGCTACCGGATCTCGCGGAAGCGATCCTAAATCCCAATTGAATGGCGCATTTACCATTCCCCATCCTACTAACACAACTAGCAGGATAACGGCAACCAATTTATTTTCTATTAAAAATTTAATGCTTTTGTTCAGCATAAAAAGAATATTTGATCTTAAAAACACATCATTTGAGATAAAGCATGACCTCGAAAAAGGCATAGCAAAATCATCGAAACATAGAAATGCTTCGAAATTAAAATGTGTTTAAAATCAAATACGAAAAACCTGATCCTGTAACTGAATATCGCAGACCAATTTTGGCGGGGAGTAATCTTTAAAAGGAATACAATCGGGTTCTGAAAACTCGAAAAGCTGTAAATAAGAATAGACAAAACCAGTAATAACTAATTGCTGCTGAAAATCAAGATTATTGAAGTTTTGCTTCAGTGTGTCCTGACCTTTTACTTCTAGTTTTTTATTGGTGCAGCAGGATTTTTTTGTTATAGAAGTTTCAGCAGAAGTTGCCGAATTCATTTCCATTCCACAAGTTTTTGCTTTGGTAAAAACAGCGCTATCCACTAATTTTTTTCCGCAGAAATGCTGATCTACCGTAAAAGAAAAGGTAGAAAACAACACCAAAACGGCTATAATGGAAGCGAATATTTTAGCAAAAAACTGTTTCATTTATTACAAAAGTAGTCGATAATCGATAATTTACAACAAAATTCTAAATGAACTGCTTTACAACAATCTAAATAGGCACTTATTCAGCAAAATTAGTAGAAAATAGAGTTGTAAAATTTCAAGATTTAGGGAAATCCTTTCAATTTAAATTTTTCTACTTCGCTTATTTATTCGGTAGTAATAAAAAGCCGGGAGAAGCACCAAAATGAATATCGGATGAATTAAAAATCGCCGCACGTAAAACAAAGCAAGAAAATGTTCATTTTCAATAGTAAATATAAGGTACGTAAAAACACTCCCTACGATGCCCAACAGCAACAAAAATAACACGGCCGAAAACTTTATAATATTGCGATCTACAAAGGCTATTGCAATTATCCCGAGTGAAATAAGGCTGTTTATTACATATCTTAAAATCGTATTCAGAAGTAATAAACCAGGCTCAAAATCTGGAATATCATTTCTCAAATAATCAGAATATTTAAAGAAAAATAGTAAAGGATCATAGAAAATCTTTGCCTCAAAGAATCGAATACTTGCCAGTAAAACGACTAAAATCCCTATCAAAAAAAGCCTATACCTGGTCTTCATTCTTTTCTATATTAGCGTACACTTTTACCCAAACTATCCATAATAGAATAACAGTGCCGTAAATAATTAACGGAAAAACGATCTCATGTAAAAATGATGCATATTCGGGATACTCGTAAATTCCGATAGTTAGTAGTGCAATCCGAATTAAATTCATCGTATAGATAAGCACACTTCCCGCCAAAATATACAAAATGGTCGTTCGCATTTTGGCGAAAAAAGAAAGGATAAAAGAAATAAAAAGGATAATCACACTTATACTATTGCAACCTTCTACCACACGAACAAGAAAGTTTCCTTCAACAAATACTTTCATGGCAGGCTCTTTAGTATGTGGCTCCATTTTTACGGCATAACCCAAAAACTCTATTAGTGCAGCGCTTTGGCGACTAACAAGGTTGGTTATTATGTCTGGAAAATATGTAGTTTGACTTTCAGAAAAGATTAAATACGAATTATATAGTACCGAAAGCAAAAAATAACTTCCTAAAAAGACGGCTACAAACCGAATAACCAGACTATATTTTCTAAAAAGCTGAAGCAATTGTAATGAGTTTCAACAAATTTAGACAAAAGGCTGTAACAGAACTTAGATTTTAAATACTTTTGCCAAAAAATTACAGCTTATGCCATTTGATAAATTAAGACCACAAGTTGAAAAAATTCTGAATACGAAAGAGATATCAGTAGATAATCGATTAACTCAGGTTTGCGAATTATTGATGGAAACAATCCCTTATTACGATTGGGTTGGATTTTATTTTAAAAATGGCGATAAAGAAGAATTAAAACTTCGTTCGTTTGCCGGTGAACCAACAGATCACGATATCATTCCTTTTGGAAAAGGTATCTGTGGACAAGTTGCCGTATCGAATGCGAATTTTGTGGTTCCCGATGTTAAAGCTCAAAACAATTATATTGCTTGTAGCATTCACGTTAAAGCTGAAATTGTAGTGCCATTGTTTTTAAACGGAGAAAATATTGGACAGATCGATATCGATTCTCATACTCCAGATCCATTCTCTAAAGAAGACGAATTATTCTTAGAATTTGTAAACGAAAAAGTTGCCGAGATACTGGAATAGTTCAGTAAGCAGTAACAGTTTTGATAGCAGGCAGTAAAAAATAGATTTAAAAGAGAAAACCTCACGATCCTGATATTTATCTGGACTGTGAGGTTTTCTCTTTTCATCCTCAGAAAAAAATAATTCTTTAAATTGATGTCTAAACTCTAGAATCTATTCTCTAAAAGCTACATTCCTGTTCTAATAGCTTCAACAGGATCTAATCGTGATGCTGAAATTGCAGGAATTATCCCAGAGACTAAACCTATTATTGCTGAAACAGTAGTTCCCAAAACTATATTTCCGAAGGAAAGAATAAATTCAAAATCGCCGGTAAAATTAGAGACAATAATTGTTGTAACCCAGACAAAGAATAATCCGGCGGCTCCACCAATTATTGCTAAAATAATAGCCTCAAAAAGGAACTGAAAAAGAATAAATTTATTTTTCGCGCCAAGTGATTTCTGTATTCCGATAAGATTGGTTCGTTCCTTAACACTCACAAACATTATATTGGCAATCCCAAAACCACCAACTAGTAATGAAAATCCACTAATTACGAGTCCGATTAAATTTAAAGTTCCTGTAATATTATCGATCATATCTGTAAATCCTTTTAACTGATTAACAAAAAAGGTACTTACCTCGCCGGGTTTTATTCCGCGGAAAGTTCTTAGACGCTGTTCTAATATTGCAAGGAATTCGGCATTATCGACATCAGATTCAGGTTTTAGTAATATTTGAGGAAAAATGTTCCTGTTATTTTCTCCATAAATTCTTCGAGTAACATTAACTGGCACATACACCTGGCTGTCTTTGCTACCGCCAAACATGGAGGCACCTTCTTTTTTCAGCAAGCCGATTACCGTGAATTTTCTACCGTACATTCGTACTTGTTTCCCTATTGGATCTATACTTCCAAAGAGATTTTCAGCAATTTCACTTCCCATTACGATCACAGGTGAGCCACTGGCAGCTTCGGATTCGTTAAAAAAACGACCTTCTTCAATATTAATGGCCTCGATATCATAAATCTCGCTCCCTGCCGATACCACGTCTACGCCAAGACTGCTGGCGTCCTTATATTTTATTGTTTCAGCAGGAACATTTTGAGTAAACGTGACCGCTTTTGCTTCGGGAAGATTACGTTTTAAAAACTGATATTCGTCGTAAGTAACATCTGGAAATTGTTGCCACTTCCAACGTGGGATATCGGTAGGACCAAAATTAAAACGCATCACAATAGTAGTACTATTATCCAAACTATTTAATGATCCCGAGATTTCATTCTTTAAAGAATCTACAGCCGCAAGTACTCCAATTATGGAAAAAATACCTATCGTAACGCCAAGTAGCGAAAGAAAAGTACGTAAAAGGTTATTTTTAAGCGCATTAATTGCAAAATTAAAGCTCTCACCAAGCACTCTTAGAAATATAAGCATAATAAAACGGCTGCTTTTTTAGACTGAATTATTTATATGACGCACGGCTTAAATATTCGTTACAAAATTTATTTAGAAATAAGCAAAAACACCTTTAAATTTTTACCTTAAATACTTACTTTTGCCTCTTTAACAAACACAACAAAATGAGCAATTTGAAACAAGCCAAATCTGCATTAATATCTGTATTTAATAAAGATGGTTTGGCTCCCATCGTTAAAAAGCTTAACGAACTGGGAATCACGATTTATTCTACCGGCGGAACAGAAAAATTTATTAAAGATTTAGGTGTAGAAGTTGTTCCTGTAGAGGATGTAACTTCTTACCCTTCAATTTTAGGTGGACGTGTTAAAACTTTACACCCTAAAGTTTTTGGTGGAATTTTAAATCGCCAGGATAACGAAAGTGATGTTAAAGAAATTGCTCAATACGAAATTCCACAAATTGATATTGTAATTGTGGATCTTTATCCTTTTGAAAAAACAGTAGCTTCAGGAGCTTCCGAAGAAGATATTATCGAAAAAATCGATATAGGCGGGATTTCACTTATTCGTGCTGCTGCAAAAAACTTTAAAGATGTACTTTGTGTTTCTTCTGTAAACGATTATGCTGAATTTTTGGACATTTTGAATGAAGGAAATGGAGAGACAAGTTTAGCGCAACGTAAAAATTTTGCGGCTAGATCGTTCAATATTTCTTCGCATTACGACACTGCTATTTTCAACTATTTTAATACTTCAGAAGAAATTCCTGCTTTTAAACAAAGCATTCAGCAAGGAAAATCGTTACGATATGGAGAGAATCCACATCAAAAAGGAACATTTTTTGGAGATTTTGATGCAATGTTTGATAAGCTCCACGGAAAAGAACTATCTTACAACAACCTTTTGGATGTTGATGCTGCTGTAGTTCTTATGAATGAATTTAAAGGAGAAGCGCCAACATTTGCCATTTTAAAACATAATAATGCTTGTGGTCTTGCACAACGTGATACGATAAAGCAAGCTTATGTAGATGCTTTAGCTGGTGATCCAGTTTCAGCTTTCGGCGGAATTTTAATTGCTAATACTGAAATTGATAAAGCTACTGCGGAAGAAATTCATTCTTTATTTTGCGAAGTAGTTATCGCTCCTTCTTTTTCTGAAGAGGCTTTAGCAACTTTAAAAGCAAAGAAAAACAGAATTATTTTAATACAAAAGGAAACTGAACTTCCAAAAAATCAAGTTCGTACTTGTTTAAATGGAGTTTTAGTTCAGGATAAAGACAATAAAACAGATGTTTTAGACGATTTATCTTACGCGACAACTAATAAGCCAACAGAACAGGAAATTGAGGATCTTTTATTTGCTTCAAAAATTTGTAAGCATACAAAATCCAATTCTATTGTTCTAGCTAAAAATAAACAACTTTGTGCAAGCGGAACCGGGCAAACGTCTCGTGTAGATGCATTAAGACAAAGTATCGAGAAAGCAGGTTCTTTCAAATTTGATCTTAAAGGAGCGGTAATGGCTAGTGATGCTTTTTTCCCATTTCCTGATTGTGTAGAAATTGCAGGAAATTCAGGAATTTCAGCAGTAATTCAGCCTGGTGGTTCTATCAAAGATCAGTTAAGTATCGATTATTGTAATGATAATGATATTGCAATGGTAATGACAGGGACCCGCCATTTTAAACATTAATAGAATACATTTTACCAATACATAAAACAACATATGGGATTTTTTGATTTTCTCATTGAAGAAATAGCGATAGATTTAGGAACTGCCAACACCCTTATCATTCACAATGATAAGGTGGTGGTAGATAGTCCTTCGATTGTAGCCAGAGACCGTACGTCTGGAAAGATTACGGCTGTGGGAAAAGAAGCGGCGATGATGCAGGGAAAAACACATGAGAATATCAAAACGATACGCCCATTAAAAGATGGTGTAATCGCCGATTTTGATGCAAGTGAGAAAATGCTCACCATGTTTATTAAAGAAATCCCGGCACTTAAACGTAAAATGTTCACGCCAGCTTTAAGAATGGTGATCTGTATCCCATCTGGTATAACAGAAGTTGAGATGCGAGCGGTAAAAGAAAGTGCCGAACGTGTAAACGGTAAAGAAGTTTACCTTATTCATGAACCTATGGCTGCTGCTATTGGTATTGGTGTAGACATCATGCAGCCAAAAGGGAACATGATCGTAGATATAGGTGGGGGTACAACAGAGATCGCAGTGATCGCGCTTGGCGGAATTGTTTGTGATAAATCAATTAAAATCGCCGGGGATGTTTTTACCAACGACATCGTATATTATATGCGTACTCAGCATAACCTTTATGTTGGTGAACGTACCGCGGAAAAAATTAAAATTCAGATTGGTGCTGCTACTGAAGATTTAGAAGTTCCACCAGATGAAATGAGTGTACAAGGGCGTGATTTGCTAACAGGTAAGCCAAAGCAGGTAAATATTTCGTATAGAGAAATTGCTAAAGCTTTAGATAAATCAATCCTTAGAATTGAAGACGCGGTTATGGAAACCTTATCACAAACTCCGCCAGAACTTGCGGCAGATATTTATAATACCGGTATATATCTTGCCGGTGGAGGATCTATGCTTAGAGGTTTAGATAAGCGTCTGTCTACTAAAACAGATCTTCCGGTTTATATTGCTGAAGATCCTTTGAGAGCTGTGGTGAGAGGAACCGGGATTACATTAAAAACACTTAACAGGTATAAAGGAATATTGATAAAGTAGGAGAAGCAGTAGCTTATGCAGCAAATATTCAATTTTCTGATTCGGAACAAGAATAACATTTTGTTCTTGGTATTGCTCGCGTTTTCTATTTTCCTAACGATACAAACTCATTCGTTTCATAAAAGTAAATTTATAAGTTCGGCCAATTCAGTTACCGGTGGGATTTATTCCTGGAATAATAATATCCAGGATTACTTTTATTTGGACAAATACAATCAACGTTTGATAGAGGAGAATAAAAATCTTCGCAATATTATAAGACAACTAAGCGGAAAAGATACTATTCCCAATTACACAGACACCACTTTTACTTCAGATTATATATTTAGAAGTGCTGATGTTATAAACAATAATTTTTCAAAAAGAGATAACTACATTACTCTTAATAAAGGAGAAAATGATAGTATTGCTGCAGAAAATGGAGTGGTAACCAGCAAAGGAATAATTGGGATTATAGATCGAACAAATTCTAGCTATTCTCGAGCTATTTCTATTCTCAATTCGCAGTCTAAAATAAATGCACAATTAAAAAAATCTAACCATTTTGGAAGCTTAGTTTGGGATGGCAAAAATCCAAATCTTATGCAACTTACCGACGTGCCTAAGCAAGCTCCAGTAGCTAAAGGGGATACTATCATTACCGGTGGCAAAAGTTTAATTTTCCCCAAAGGTCTTTTGGTTGGAACGATAGAGGACTTTAAGTTGGATAATACCGAAAGCTATTACACTATAAACGTGAAGTTATTCAACGACATGACAAATATTGGTTATGTCTATGTAATTGAAAATAAAAACAAAGAAAAGATTCTTTCTTTAGAAGTGGATGGGGATGAATAGCAGTTTAATTTCTAATATCTTACGTTTTATAGGTCTGGTATTGCTACAGGTACTAGTACTTAACAACATAAATTTTATGGGATACGTGAATCCCTATCTTTATATCTTATTTTTACTGCTTTATCCTTTTAACTCTAATCAAAGTTTATTTTTATTTCTGGCTTTTTTACTGGGCTTATCGGTAGATACATTTGAAGACAGTGGCGGAATACATGCAGCTGCTTGTTTAATTTCGGCTTTTTTAAGACCTAATTTACTTCGATTTTCTTTTGGGATAAGCTACGATCACCAAACCCTTCGCTTATCCTCTACTCCACTGGGAGCTAGAATAAGTTATGTGGCTTTAATGGTTGTAATTCATCATTTAGTATTATTTTCTTTGGAAATGTTTAGTTTCAGCCATATAATTCTTATACTTAAAAAGACGTTATTTTCAAGTATATTTACTGTACTTGTTATTTTATTGAGTATTGCGCTTTTCAGTAAAAAATATCGATGAGAAGAATTCTTTTATATATTATTATCCTTACCACAGGCTTAATCTTTCTAGGAAGATTGTTTTACCTTCAGGTTGTAGACGACAGCTTTGCTGTGCGGTCTAATAATAATGCCGTAAAAGTAGTTTACGATTATCCGCAACGTGGTTATATCTATGATCGCGATGGCAAATTAATGGTTTCAAACCAACCCTCATACGATGTAATGGTTATCCCTAGAAACCTAAAAGCTTTTGATACTACCGAGCTTTGCAATATTGTAAGTTTAGAACGAAAGGAACTGGAAAGAAGATTAGATAAAGCAAAAATATATTCTCCTTTTTTACCTTCTGTAATAGTACCTCAACTTACAAAAAGTGAGTATGCATTTCTACAGGAAAAAATGCGTAATTATGAAGGTTTTTATATTCAGAAACGATCACTTAGAGATTATCATGTAGATCATAGCGCCAACGTGCTGGGGTTTATTGCTGAAGTAAGCCCAAATACTATAAAAAACAATCCCTATTATACCAGTGGTGATTTGATTGGACGTAAAGGAGTAGAAAGCGTTTATGAAGACACCCTTAGAGGTGTAAAAGGTGTAAAATATATTCAAAAGGATAAACTGAATAGAGATATTGGTCCCTACAAGGATGGAATTTATGATACCTTACCAGAACGTGGTAAAGATATTACCATTTCTGTAGATTCCGATTTACAGGCCTATGGTGAATATCTAATGACCAATAAGCGTGGCGGAATTATAGCAATTGAGCCTTCTTCTGGAGAAATTCTATCCATGATAACGGCACCTACTTACGACCCTTCAGATCTTGTTGGACGTAAAAGATCTCCAAATTTCAGTAAGATGTGGTTAGATTCTACGGCCAGACCGCTTTACGATCGCAGCATACTTGCGCAATACCCTCCCGGATCTCCTTTTAAGACAATGAATGCATTAATAGCATTACAGGAAGGCGTTGTAGATACCGATGATACATTTTCCTGCCATCATGGATATTCTTATGGCCGAGGTAGAAAAATGGGATGCCATTCCCACTCAAGTCCCTTAGCGATGACGCAGGGAATTGCACAATCCTGTAATTCTTACTTTGCACAAGTTTATAGAAAAATCATAGAAAAATATCCTACTCCGCAAGAAGGTATGGATGCCTGGCATAATCACGTAGCCAGCTTTGGACTTGGCGATTATATGGGTAACGATTTAAGTACCGGTAGACCCGGGAAAATTCCAACTTCAGAATACTATAATAAAATATACGACTACCCAAACTATAAATGGTTTGCTACCGCTACCTTATCGAATGCGATTGGCCAAGGAGAAGTTTTATTAACACCAATACAATTAGCAAACATGACAGCAACTATTGCTAATCGAGGGTGGTATTATACTCCGCACATGATCAAAGAGATTGATGGCAAAGCGATTACAGATGAAAATTTCACCAAAAAACACCATACCACAATCGATCCCGAAAATTTTGAACCAGTGGTGGAAGGCATGCATCAGGTTTATAAAAACGGTACTGCAAGTGCGTTGCAGATTGATGGAATCGAAATTGCCGGTAAAACAGGAACTGCTGAAAATTTTGTAAGAGTAGATGGAAAAAGAATGCAGCTTACAGATCATTCAATTTTTGTAGCTTTTGCCCCGGTAGACGATCCTAAAATTGCCATCGCCGTTTTTGTAGAGAATGGTTATTGGGGTGGTAGATATGGCGGGAAAATCGCCAGTTTAATGATTGAAAAATATTTAAAAGGAACCATAACAAGAACAGATTTAGAAAAGTTTATTATGGATCCTAAGAATAGTTTAGAAGATGAGTATGAAAAACCCTATAGCGGAGAACCTTTCTTAATCAATGATGGCAAGAAAAACGGCTGGCTATGATTGGCTAACGATTTTAATATATTTTTTACTAATTTGTTTTGGATGGGCCAATATTTATTCGGCTTCATTAGGATCGGATCCTTCTGGCAGTTACTTTGATCTTAACGAAGTTTACGGTAAACAGGCTTTATGGATAGGTCTAAGTATTTTTCTAATTGTAATTATTCTGGCGATAGAGGCTAAGTTCTATCAGCGATTCTCAAGTGTTATTTATATCTCCGCTCTTGTTCTACTAGCTGGACTTTTTGTTTTTGGTAAGACAATTTCTGGAGCCACATCGTGGTATGCTATTGGATCATTTAGACTCCAACCTTCAGAATTTGCAAAAATTGCTACAGCTTTGGCATTGGCTAAATATGTTAGTGATATACAAACTAATATTAAGCTCTTTTCTCATCAATTTAAAGCATTTATAATTGTTGCTTTACCAGCAATTTTAATCGTACCACAACCAGACCCAGGCAGTGCCATGGTGTATGCTGCATTCTTTTTTCCTTTGTATAGAGAAGGGATTTCAGCATTATATTTAGTACTGGCTTTATCTGGAGTTTTCATATTTGTGGGCACATTATTACTTGGGCCAATTTGGGTTACTGCTGCGGTGATTGTTTTAGCTGCATTAAGTTTTCTTCTGAAGAAAAAGAAACGACCTGGAATCCCGCTATTGCTATTTATGGTGATTGCTTCAATCGGACTTTCATTTTCGGTAAATTATATATTTAATAACGTTTTTGAACAACGACACCGCGATCGTTTTAATATTGTATTAGGTAAAGAAGTAGATAGCCGTGGTATTGGTTATAATACCAACCAAAGTGAAATTGCCATTGGTAGTGGCGGCTGGACCGGTAAAGGCTGGACCGAAGGAACGCAAACGAAAGGCCATTTTGTACCAGAACAACACACCGATTATATCTTTAGTACTGTTGGTGAAGAATGGGGATTTATTGGAAGTGCTGCAGTCGTATTTTTATTTGTTTGCCTTATGCTTCGCCTAATTTTTTTAGCAGAACGCCAAAAATCGCAATTTAATAGAATCTACGGTTATAGCGTGGTAGGAATAATATTCCTCCACTTTATGGTAAATATAGGCATGGTTATAGGGATATTCCCTACTGTTGGTATTCCATTGCCTTTCTTCAGTTATGGTGGATCGGGATTATGGGGTTTTACAATTCTCGTATTTATTTTTATAAGGCTTGATTCAGATCGTCTTTCTTTTTAATACTGAATACTTATTTTGAACCTTTTATATAACTACTGAAAAGTATTTTAAACACTTCAAATTTCAAGAATAACATTAAATAGGAATTGCATTTAGAAAATCGATATTATCAGCTTTCATCTAAACAGAAAACAAGTTTTATAATAAAATTGATTTTCTGTTGTATCGCTATATTAATTCCGGTAATTTTTATTTCAATCTATTTCAGCATCTATTTTTTAAGCGTTTTCGTTCTCTGGATTCTTTGCTCTGTATTAGCACCTTTTTTCGATATGCCTTCAATGATAAAAACTGGTAAATTGAAATATGAGTCGTTATTTCTTATTTCAGAAAAAGAAAAGAATGATCAGATCACTATTCATGGAGGGACTTTATTCGATTATTATTTCACTCTCGATAAAGATAGCTCGGCAAAACAGCGGAAGAATCTAATCCTTTCAGAATATTTAAAAGGTTTACTACATATTGTAGATTCGAATAGGGAAAATTTGAGCTTAGAAATAATTGGCTCAACTTATATTCTTAATCAACGAACAGCCGAAAAGATAGGATTCGAAGTCCGTAAAACGAATATTGTACAACTTATTATACTTATTCTAAATTACCCGAACCTAATTTGCACGAAATCCTTCACCAGCAAAAAACTTAGCTTTCCTAATTTAAGGGAAATAAGAACATACCAAGCGAATGTTCAAAGTTTGAATAATAGCGCTACGAAAATCCGCAAAATTCAGCATGCAATAGAAAGAAGTCTGACGTATCAAAAAAGTTGATTAAGGATTTCAAACAGATTGAAATTAGCCAAAATTAGAAGGAAAATTCACTAATTTTAATTCCTCTCGATCTTTCTTCCGAAGAAAAACTTGAAGAATCTTTCCCGAAAATCTAAAATAAAACCGCTGAAGAGAATCAATCACTTCAAATTACATCGTACACCGCTCGACCACTAAAAGCACTGCAGCAACAACTAAAATCAAAAAAGGATATATAATTTTTCGTTTCATTTTTATCAAAATTAAAAACGCCCAAAGTTAGAGAACTTTGGGCGTTTTTTGAAATTACATTTATTAGCTATTAATCCTTGATTTTATCTGAATCTGCTACTTTATGTTTAATGTTATTCGTCTTAATATCAGAAAGTACATTTATTGCTTCTTCAACATAAACATCTCGGCTCAAATCCTTATGCCATCTATCTCTTTTTTCCTGAAGCGTAGAATCTGCTTCAAACATTTGCTTTTCGTAAGGTAGCGAAACGAAAGAAAGATCTGTTTTATAATTTTTTAAAGCGTCGTATTGCTTTGCAACTTCTTTAGTTTCATCAGCATTTGCTGCATATTGATCGAAGTTTAAAGAATAGGTATCATCTTCGCTTTGATCTTTAATCCATTTTGCATTTTGCTCTATAAGCTTTATTTGCTCACTTTGCTCCATACGCTTCTTACTATTTTCGATCGCTTCTTCGTATCCAACATAACCATCCCAAATGTCGTAATCTGCGGGATCAATTTTATCCCATGGTAATGGATTATCTTGATCTTTTTCACCTACATCCACATAGCTATAACGATCTGGAACTACAACGTCACTCTTTACGCCTTCTAACTGAGTAGAACCACCGTTTACTCTGTAAAACTTCTGAGTAGTTATTTTCAACGCACCCATGTCTCCATAGTCACTATTTCTTAACCATCGATTTAAATCTACCACATTCTGAACTGTACCTTTACCATAGGTTTGTTTACTTCCTATAATCACAGCTCTTTTGTAGTCTTGCATTGCAGCCGCTAAAATTTCTGAAGCGGAAGCAGACAATTCATTAACCAAAATCACAAGAGGACCATCCCAAACAATTTCAGAATCTTCATCATTAAGAACTTCTTTGCGCTCTCCATTAGATTGCACTTGTACAATCGGCCCTTTTTCGATAAATAAACCTGCAATATCTACTACGGTTTTTAAAGATCCACCGCCGTTATTACGAAGATCCACGACAAGACCTTCCATGCCTTGCTCTTTAAGTGCCTCGATATCTTTACGCATATCTGAAGCTGCATTACGGCTATCATAATCTTCCATATCAAAATAGAATTTAGGCAGATTAATTAAACCATATTGCTTGCCTTCTTTTTCTACCATTGCAGATTTTGCATAAGTTTCTTCGATCTCAACAATATCTCTGGTAAGCTTAACCTGCTCTATATTTCCTAGCAATTTTTTACGCACAGTAAGAGTAACCTCAGATCCTTTTGGTCCTTTGATTAAATCTACTGCATCGTCTAAACGCATGCCTACAATATTTACCGGCTCGTCTTCATCTTCTTGTTTTACTTTTAGGATAACATCTCCGGTAGCTAATTCGTCACTCTTCCATGCGGGACCACCTGAGATCACATCCATGATAGTAATATTGTCATTTTTCTTTTGTAATCTGGCGCCAATCCCTTCTATTTTACCAGACATTGCAACATCAAAACGATCTTTATCTCTTGGTGCGAAATAATAGGTATGAGGGTCAAATTCCTCTACAACAGCATTTATAAAAACAGAGAAATAATCATTTCTTTCTAAGTCGTCGGTTAGATCAAAATATTCAGATAAACTATTCTCTGTAGTTTCACGTGCTTTTTTCTCTAATTCCTCATCACTTTTTACTTTATAATCTGCATCATCTTCTTTTTTATTTTTTTCGTCCTGCTTTAAATCGTAAAATGTAATAAGGGTTGAAAATTTAAGTTGTTTTCTCCAACGTTCCTTCAATTCTTTCTTAGAAGTTACATAATTAAGATCGTCTCCATTGGCTACAAAATCTTCTTCTTTACTAAAATCGAAAGGTTCTGCAAGGATTTCTTTATAAAGATTCTTAGCTTCTTCGTTACGCTTTACAAGCTTGGAATAGGTTAAATCGAAAAAATTAAGTTCTTTATTATTAATTTCATCATCAATCAACATCTTATATTTTTCAAATTCTTCAATATCCTTTTTATAAAAGAAACGTTTTGAAGGATCTAAACTCTCGATATAGTGATTGTAAACTTTTGCTGAAAAATCATCATTAATTTCTTTTGCATCATAATGTCCCTGACTAAGAACATAGGTAATAAGATCAATTAAAAGTTTGTCTTTGTTAGGATCATCAAACTTTTTAGTGGTAAAGCTGCATGAAGTTGCTGCCATTAAAACCGCTAATACCAGGATTTTTAAATTCCTTCTCATATATCGCATAGATTTCTTCATTATATTCTTTCCAAAATACATTAAAAACTGTGCCATTCATCGGCAATGTCTCTAATAATTTGTTAAACTACTAAAATACGGTTTCCGTTTGAAATTACTAATTTAGCATCTATAAAATTTAAGCTATGAGCAAAGAAAAACCGCTAATACTGGTAACGAACGATGATGGTATTACAGCACCAGGAATACGGGCACTTTTACAGGTAATGAAAGAGATTGGAGATGTTGTAGTTGTGGCTCCCGACAGCCCACAAAGTGGAATGGGACATGCGATCACCATCAGCGATACGCTATTCTGTGATTCGGTTACCTTAAAAGAAAATTATAATCATAAAGAGTATAGCTGTTCTGGCACGCCAGCCGACTGTGTGAAAATTGCCACACAAGAGATTCTACATCGTAAACCCGATCTTTGTGTAAGCGGTATTAACCACGGCTCTAATTCTTCTATAAACGTTATTTATTCTGGCACGATGAGTGCTGCTGTAGAAGCTGGTGTAGAAGGAATTCCCGCGATTGGATTCTCGCTACTGGACTATTCTTTAAATGCAGATTTTGAACCTTGCAAAAAATTTGTAAAAGCCATTACCAAAAATGTACTTAAAAATGGATTGCCCAAAGGGGTGGTTTTGAACGTAAATTTCCCCAAATTACCTGCGGAAGAAATTAAAGGTATTAAAGTTTGTAGACAGGCTAATGCCCAGTGGAAAGAAGAGTTTGACAAAAGGACTAATCCACAGGGACGAGACTATTACTGGCTTACAGGAACTTTTGTAAATAACGACATAGGCCAAGATACAGACGAGTGGGCATTAGAAAATGGATATGTTTCTTTGGTACCGGTTCAATTCGATTTAACGGCGCACCATTTTATAAAGGAATTAAACGAATGGAAACTAGATGGATAAAAGCAATGTAATTATTGGTTTTTTAATAGGCATTTCTACAACTATTGCCGGTGTATTTTTGTTTACCACATTTTTCTCTGACTATAGTTTTGAAGCCAGCCTTCGCGATTCTATTGCTAATGATTACTTTGGGAAGTTAGTAGCTATTGGTGCGATTCTCAACTTCCTACCTTTTTTTGTATTTATGCGAAAAAAACAACTGTACCATGCCCGCGGAATTTTATTTGCCTGTCTTGTAGTCGCTATTGCGATAGCTGTCGTTAAAATTCGAAATTTCTAATTATTCAGATTCAAAATTAAAAAGCATGAAATATTATATCATAGCAGGAGAAGCTTCGGGAGATCTACACGCTTCTAATCTTATGAAGTCTCTTAAAATAGTAGATCCAAATGCCGAATTTCGATTTTGGGGAGGCGATCTTATGCAGGCACAGGGCGGCACTATGGTAAAACATTACCGTGATCTTGCATTTATGGGATTTGCTGAAGTTGTGATGAACCTTCGCACCATCATGAATAATATTTCAATTTGCAAAAAAGATATTACTGCCTATAAACCGGATGCTTTGATCTTTATAGATTATCCGGGTTTTAATTTAAGGATAGCTAAATGGTCTAAAGAGCAAGGCTACGCCAATCACTTTTATATTTCTCCACAAATTTGGGCCTGGAAAGAAAACCGAATTAAAGCGATTAAAAGGGATATCGATCACATGTATGTGATCTTACCTTTCGAAAAAGAATTCTACGAAAACAAACATGATTTCCCGGTCAATTTTGTGGGACATCCCCTTATCGATGCAATTGATAATAGGAAAAATACCGATGTAGAAATTTTCAAGAAAGAAAACAATCTGGATAAACGTCCAATTATTGCTTTACTTCCCGGAAGTAGAAAACAGGAAATTTCTAAAATGCTAGAAGTAATGCTAAGTATTACTCAAGATTTTAAAGAATACCAGTTTGTAATTGCCGGTGCTCCAAGTCAGTATCCAGAATTCTATCAGCCTTACTTAAAAAAGACCAATATCAATTTAGTAATGAACAAAACTTATGATATTTTAAGTTGTGCTCATGCTGCTTTGGTCACCTCTGGAACTGCAACTTTAGAAACCGCTCTTTTTAAAGTTCCAGAAGTAGTTTGCTATAAAGGAAGCTATATTTCTTATCACATTGCCAAAAGAATTATTAATTTAGATTATATCTCGCTGGTCAACCTTATTATGGATCGTGAGGTCGTTAAAGAATTGATACAGGGAGAATTCAACTCAGATTCCCTAAAAAAAGAATTAAAAAAGATTTTAGAAGAAAAAAACAGAGCGAGACTTTTAAAAGATTACGATCAATTAGAGCAAAAATTAGGAGGAACCGGCGCCAGTCTGGAGACTGCCAGTCTAATTTATAATACTTTAAAGTAGTTTAGAAATTTATTAAGCCCCAAATATGAAAAGAAGAATGATGATGAAGCCGCTTCTAAAATTTAGCTTAATGCTATGTACCGCCATTTTCTTAACCTCTTGCGGAAGTTCTAAACCCAAGGTAGTCACTACTAAAAAGGAAGTTAGAACTAAAAAAACCAGACATTATAATCCTGAAGTTACCAAACACAACAACACCATCAAACCAAAAGACGAGCGTGTTTATGATATTGTAAATTATGCGATTGGTTTTGAAGGTACCAAATACAAATACGGCGGGACAACAAAACGAGGCATGGATTGCTCTGGCCTTTTATATGTTTCTTTTCAGGAAAACGACATTCAATTACCAAGAACGTCTCGCGCCATGTCACTTCAGGGCGAGCGTTTGTATTTAAAAGATGTTACGGTTGGCGATCTCTTATTTTTCGAAACCAACAAAAATAAAAAGGTGATAAATCATGTTGGGATGGTCGTCGATATCTCGCAAGGAGACATACTTTTTATCCATTCCACAACTTCCTTGGGGGTTGTGATAAGCCGACTTTCAGAAAATTACTGGAACAATACGTTTGTAATGGCACGGCGAGTGATCTAGTAAACAAATTTCGTCAAATTTAGAAATTTTATTATTTTTAAACTGACCCTACTTTCTAATTATCAGAAAGATGGGTTATACAAACATCAAGATTCTTAAGTTCTCGATTGCGGTTTTATGCGGAATTTTGACTGCGTGTTACACCAAAATAGAACTCTCGTATTTCCTTATTTCAGCAGGAATTACAATTCTCTTTTTCCTGTTTTCATTTTTTAGATCTACAAGACAACTTTATCAGGAAAGTTATTTTGGCATTTCCTGTTACGTTTTATTATTTCTCTTCGGAAGCATTTCGTATCAACTAAAATTCCCCGAAAATCAGCATAATTATTTTTCGCATTTTATTACTTCTGAGAATGATTTGTTAAGCATAAAACTGAAAGAAGAACTAAAAACGAACTTTCAAAAAAGATTTATTGCTGAAGTTGATCATATCATCTCCACTAAAAACGATGTAAAGACTGCTGTAAAAGGTGAAATGCTAATTGCTCTTCCATTACAATCCAAAATTGAAGTCGGGCAAAAACTAATAATTCCCGCTTTAGTTCAACCCATAAGATCTCCTTTAAATCCGCATCAATTTGATTATTCAGAATACATGAAATTTCAGGGAATATTTAACCAAATTCAACTTTCCGAAGATCAAATAATATACATTAAAAACCGCGAAACTTCTTTTATGGCAAACCCCAGAACTAGTTTATTAAAAAGCCTAACCTCCGCGGGGTTTAAAAAAGAGGAGCTGGCAGTAATAAAAGCTTTAATTTTAGGAGACCGTACTTCAATTTCAGATAAGATTTATAGCGAATATGCCTCAGCAGGTGCGATTCATATTCTGGCCGTTTCAGGATTACACGTTGGGATTGTATTGTTGCTACTCAATTTTATTCTAAAACCGCTTCAGCAATTAAAATGGATAAAATTTCTAATCACTTTAGCAGGTATTTGGGCTTTTGCTTTACTAACGGGATTTTCAGCTTCGGTGGTTCGAGCTTCTTTAATGTTTAGCCTTATTGCTTTTGGATTACAAATTAACAGGAAGGTAAACTTACTAAATACGATTTTTTCGGCATTTTTTGTTCTAATTCTTATTAATCCATTTTATGTGTTTCAGCTAGGTTTTCAATTGAGTTTTGCTGCGGTTTTTAGCATAGCTCTATTTCAACCAAAATTCAACAAACTCTGGTATCCAAATAACAAGATCATCAGATTACTATATCAAACAATAACGGTGAGCATTTGTGCCCAAATTGGCGTTTTGCCTTTAAGTCTTTTCTATTTTCATCAATTCCCAGGACTATTTTTACTCACCAATATCGTTATCCTTCCCGGCTTGGGAGTTTTATTAATTTCAGGAATATTCGTTTTAATATTGAGTGTTTTTGGCATACTCCCTAAAACTCTAATCGACCTATATTCTTTTCTAATTGAAAAACTAAACCAATACATCGCATGGATTGCCAGCCAGGACGCTTTTATATTTAGAGAAATTCATCTTAGCGTTCCTGCTGTAATTTTTTTATTCGGAATTATTTTAAGCTCCTATTTTTTACTTCAGCTTAAAAAGAGAAAATACGTTTTTTATGTTTTCTGCGGAATCATACTATTTCAAATAAGTATACTTTTTGAAGAATATGAGCATTCTTCCGAAGAAATTTTTATCCTGAATAAATCGGGCAGCACTTTAATTGCTGAAAAGAAATCGGAGAAATTGACTCTCTACGGAAATAAGGCAAAAGATACGAATTGGCGATATTTTGAGAACTTCAAACTAGAAGAAAGAATCTCGAATATTGAATTTCATAAATTACAGAATTTTTATCTTCTGAAAGAAAAACGAATACTGCTAATCGATAGCACCACGCTTTATAATTTCCCTGAATTTAATCCTGATATCCTGGTACTATCAAATTCACCAAAAGTAAATTTAAACCGAGTTATTCAAGTTTTAGAACCAACTATGATTGTCGCAGATGCCAGCAATTACCCGAGTTTTATTCAGCTTTGGAAAGCAACCTGTGCCAACAAAAAAATCCCTTTCTACCAAACTGGCAAAAAGGGAGCTTTTAACTACTAACCACAAACTATTGTTTATGATACAACTAACACTTACTTTGTAAACGTAGGTTTGAAGTTTTCATTGTATTCTTTCCAGGCTTTTTCTGAAGTTAAATTCTTGTACTCATCCTTTGCGAAGATTTTAAGGAAAATTTCTATTTGCTCTGGCGATCTGTAACCTTTTAAAGGTGCTATTAATTCACCTTGCTCATCAAAGAAAACGATACTTGGATAGGCTGAAATATTTAAAGCTCTCGCAAACTCATGCGGACTATTCCTTCTCGCTTTTAATTCTGGATCGTATTGGGGATTACTAAAAACTTTGTCTTTGTAGTTGATTTCCTGTTCTCCTTCAGCATTAAATTTTACCGGATAATAGTTTTCGTTTATAAACTGCGCTACCTGGGGATGCCCAAAAGTGTTTTTATCTAACATTTTACACGGCCCACACCAAACAGTATACGCATCCATAATGATATTTTTAGGCGCTTCTTTTTGAGCCGCCAGAGCTTCGTTCATCGTCATCCAGTTGATCTCGATATTCTCCTGCTGGGCGTGTGCAGTGACTCCAAGAATCATGAAGGCTATAAAAAATAGTTTTTTCATCTTCAAAAATTTCTTTTATAATAACAAAAAACGTTCCTTTTACAGAACGTTTTCTCTAATTTTTTAATCAAAACCTATTCGATAGCTGTTTCCTTTGGTATACCATCTTCCATTTGGCTATCTTCTGCACCATGGGTTAGACGTTTTAAAGGTTTTAATAGCAGTATAATTAATAATCCAAAAATTAAACAGAATATAAAAATACCAGTAAAAATCTGAAATTCAGAAGCATTTTTAATTTGTTCTCCAACTGTACCTGCTACAAAATTCCCCAATCCGGTGGCCGCGAAATAAGCTCCCATCATAAATGAAGCATATTTTACAGGAGCTAATTTTGTTATAAAAGAAAGTGCGACTGGAGAGGCACATAGCTCTCCCAAAGTATGAAAAAGATACGCTAAAACTAACCAGTACATCGCAGATTTACCAAATTCTTCGTATTGCAATGAAGCAAAAGACATAAAAGTAAATCCAAATCCCATTACAATAACTCCTACAGCCATTTTAAAAAGTGAACTGGATTCTTTCCCTCTTCTCTTCCACCATGTCCAAAAACCAGCAACAGCTAAAGCCAGCGTAAATATGAAGAAAGCATTAACCGATTGGAAATAAGAAGCGGGAACTTCCCATCCAAAAATTACACGATCGGTATTTTGTTGGGCATAGATATTCATCAAACCACCGGCTTGCTCGAATGCGCCCCAAAAAACAATGATTATTAAAAAAGAGATTCCCATAACTATCATTCTGTCTTTCTCAACTCTAGTTAAAGGTCTTTTCATGGCCTCTCTTTCTTCTTCGTTTTCAGATTTCCCTGAAAATTCGCCTACACCCTTTAAATATCGTTGGCCAAATATATACACCAATTGACCTATCAACATTCCTATCCCGGCTAATCCAAATCCATAATGCCAATTAATTTTCTCTCCCACTTGACCAATAATAATTCCGGCTAAAAAAGCACCAAGATTAATTCCTATATAAAAAATATAAAATCCTTGATCTCGTCTATCATTTTCGGATTTTGGATATAAACCACCTACCATTGTAGAAATATTAGGTTTAAGACCACCTACTCCTGCTATAATAAATGCCAAACCAATATAAAACGCTTCTATACTTTCGTAAGCTAGCACCAAATGCCCTACACACAAAAGTATACCACCAATCATCACTGTTTTCTTCTGTCCTAAAAATCTATCTGCAATTATACCTCCAGGGATAGAAGCTATATAAACCAGTGTAGTGTACCACTTGTAAAGATTTATTGCTTCATCGTTACTCCAACCCCAACCAGGATTATCAGATGTTACGGAAGCCACAAGAAATAAAGTAAGCAACGCTCTCATTCCGTAATAAGAGAATCGCTCCCACATCTCAGTAAAAAATAATATATATAAGCCTACGGGATGTCCAAAAATTTCTTTCCTTTCTAGGTCTGATCTGTTTGCCATAATTATTAGTGGTGTTTAAATTAAAGGTGTTCTTTAATAAAGTTTGTCATTTTAGTATATAAGTGCAATCTGGTGTTACCACCATATATCCCGTGATTTTTATCAGGGTAAATTGCCCAATCGAATTGTTTATTTGCCTGGATAAGCGCTTCTACCATTCGCATCGTGTTTTGCAAATGTACGTTATCATCGCCACCACCATGAACAATTAGAAAGTCGCCTTTTAGTTTATCTACATGATTAATTGGTGAGTTTTCATCGTAACCGGAAGCATTTTCCTGCGGAGTCGTCATAAAACGTTCAGTATAGATGGTATCGTAAAATCTCCAGCTGATTACCGGCGCCACGGCAATTGCCATGGCAAAAGTATCATTCCCTTTCAGTATTGCATTAGATGCCATAAAACCACCAAAACTCCATCCCCAAATTCCGATTCGATTAGCATCAATATAATCTAATTGACCTAATTGCTTCGCAGCGTCGATTTGATCTTCTAACTCGTATTTTCCAAGTTCGTTTTGTGTTACCTTCTTAAAATCTGCTCCCTTAAAACCAGTTCCTCTACCATCTAAACAAACGATAATATAGCCTTGATCGGCTAAAAGCTGATACCAGTAATCATTAGTATTAAAATAAGTGTTAGAAACCGATTGTGATCCCGGCCCAGAATATTGAAACATCAATAAAGGATACTTTTTAGATGCATCAAAATCTGAAGGTTTAATCGTCCACATATTTAACTCGTTTCCGTCAACAGGAATCGTAGATAATTCTTTTGGCGAAAAATGATAGGGTTTTTCTACTTCTAGTAGCTCGGCGTTATCCTTGATTCTTCTTACCAACTTACCATTTTTCGCTCTATGAAGTGCATACTCCATAGGCGTTTCAGTATTGGTAAATGCATTTATAAAATAGGTAAAATCTGCACTAAAACCGGCATTATTGGTTCCGGTTTTTTCTGTAAGTCGCTTTTTACTTTTTCCGTTAGCTTTTATAGAATAAACATCGCGATTTACACTTCCGTTTTCTGTACTTTGATAGAATATTCGATTGCTTTTTTTATCGTAACCATAGTAATTGGTTACTTCCCAGTTTCCTTCAGTAACTTGGCGCTTCAGCTCTCCATTTTCGTCATAAAGATAAATATGATTATAACCGTCGCGTTCGCTTGTCCAGATAAAACTATGATCATCTAAAAAAGTAAGATTATCGGTGACATCAACATATGCATCGTCTTTTTCAGTAAGAACAATTTTAGCGGAATTATCTTCAGCATTTACAAAAATAAGATCTAATTGATCTTGATGCCTATTTAAAACCTGAACGCTCAAAACGTAATCTCTATTGGTCCATTTTATGCGTGGAATGTAAAAATCGCTATAATCCCCTAGCTTTATTTCTTCAGTTGCTTCTGAAGCTACATCGTACATCTGCAAAGAAACTTCAGAATTCGCTTCACCTGCTTTCGGGTATTTAAAGGTTTGTTCACTTGGATAAAGATCACTTCCGAAGATATCCATAGAAAATTCAGGCACTTCAGTTTCGTTAAACCTTAAAAACGCAATTTTATCGCTCTTTTTATTCCACTGAAAAGCTCTTACAAAACCAAGTTCTTCTTCGTAAACCCAATCGGTAATTCCGTTGATTATACTATTGATTTTGCCATCTTCTGTAATTTGCTTTTCCTTTTTCTCTTCTACATCATAAACATAGATGTTATTTTCAAAAACATAAGCTAGCTTAGAATTATCGGGAGAAAAAGTAGGCTCCTGAACTTTTTTATCGCTAAGCTTGGTAAGATCTTTAGAATTTACATCGTAGATATAGAATATCGCCTTAGATGATCTACGATAAATAGGTTGTGGCGCTGTAGCAAGCAAAATTTTAGTTTCATCATCACTTAAACTAAAATCTTGGAAACTCTTTAGAGCTTCCAAATTTTTGGTATCAACTAAAGTTCGAGTTTTTTCGCCAGTTTTATAACTGTAGACATCGATACTAGTATTTCCAGAATCTGGATCGTGGTTTAACACCACATATTCGACACCATTTTTTAAAGATTGTAGGGATTGTAGATGTTGCTGACTAAACTTCCCGCTCCATATTTCTTCGAGCGTAATTTTCTTTTCCTGGGAAGTCGCAACAGATGCTGCCATCGTCATAAGCAGAACTAAGATTTTTGAGAACCTCATTAAATTTTTTCAAAATTTTATTGCAGGCCAAGTTTACTAAAATTTGCTGAAAAAGCCGCTTCAACTCGTGTTAAATACAACAATTTGTTAAAGCAAACTTCAAAATCACCAAACAGCTTTCTAAAATGAAAGCATTATCGACAACCAAATAACAATTGTATCTTTGCGAAAGAACTATTATTAAATTTCATGAAGGAACCAATTTCTGGCTTTTCAAAGCTGAGTAAGGAAGAAAAGATTAAATGGTTAACAGAAACCTATCTGAATGACGATTCAAAAGCTATTGAAGTCTTAAAACAGTACTGGAATAAAGACGAAAAACTACAACAATTACACGAGGAGTTTACAGAAAATACGATCTCTAATTATTATTTACCCTTTGGTATTGCACCAAACTTTTTGATTAACAACGAACTTTTTGCCATCCCAATGGCAATAGAAGAAAGCTCGGTAATTGCAGCGGCCAGCAAAGCGGCCAAATTCTGGGGAAGTCGTGGTGGATTCAAAACCGAAGTGATCGATACCATAAAGGTGGGACAGGTTCATTTTATTTATAAAGGTAGCGAAGAAAAATTAGAGCTCTTTTTTAACGAATTAGAGCCTAAACTTAGAGCAGCCGCTGCTCCGCTAACCAAAAATATGGAAAAGCGTGGCGGAGGTATAAAAAGTATCGAGCTTAGAGAACGCACTACTGAAGTTGAAAATTACTACCAGCTGCATTGCAACTTTGAGACGGTAGATAGCATGGGCGCCAACTTTATCAATAGTTGTTTAGAGAAATTCGCTGAAGTTCTAGAGAAAGAAGCGGCAATATGGGAAGATTTTAATGCTGAGGAACGTAATATTGAAATTGTGATGAGTATTCTTTCTAATTATGTTCCAGAATGTATTGTTAGAGCTGAAGTGACCTGTCCTTTACACGAACTTTCTGATGACAAAAATTTTAGTGGGGAGCATTTTGCTGAAAAATTTATAAGAGCCGTTAAAATTGCCGAAACTGAACCTTTTAGAGCGGTAACTCACAATAAAGGGATCATGAATGGCATCGATGCCGTTGTTTTAGCTACAGGAAATGACTTTAGAGCAATTGAAGCCGGAGTACATGCTTACGCTTCTAAAGATGGCCAATACTCGAGTTTAACACATGCTAAAATTGAAGACGGAATCTTTAGATTCTGGATTGAAGTTCCGTTAGCTCTGGGAACTGTAGGTGGCTTAACAAGTCTTCATCCACTTGTAAAACTTGCAATGGACATATTAGGACAGCCTAATGCGAGAAAACTTATGGAAATTGTAGCTGTAGCAGGATTGGCACAAAATTTTGCAGCCGTAAAATCCTTAATTACGACAGGAATCCAAAAAGGTCACATGAAGATGCATCTAATGAATATTCTTAATCAGCATAATGCTACTTTAGAAGAAAAAGCAAGTTTGATTGAATATTATAAAACTAATGTTGTTTCTCATAGCGATGTTGCTACGCAATTAGAAAAACTGAGAAAATGAAATTTTATAGCCACGGAAAACTTTTAATTACTGCGGAATATGCCGTTCTAGATGGCGCTCAGGCTTTTTGCCTTCCCACCAAAAAAGGGCAATATTTAGAGGTTAAAGAGAACGCTTCAGGATTGATAAATTGGGTAAGTAAAGATGAAAATGGAAAAGTTTGGTTTCAGGATCAATTTGAAAAAACTTCCTTCGGAATCAAATCTACTTCAGAAACTCAAAAATCAGAAAATGATGCTGAAATTTCCAAGCGTTGTATTCAAATTTTAACTGCGGCTGAAGCACTTTCAGAAAAAAACCTATTCGAAGGATGCGACATTAGCACAACGTTAGAATTTGATCGTAATTGGGGACTAGGGACTTCTTCAACCTTAATTAATAATATTGCGCAATGGTTAGAAATCGATGCATACCAATTACTAGAAAGAACATTTAAAGGAAGTGGTTACGACATCGCCTGCGCTCAGGCTGAAGGGCCAATTACTTACGAGCGAACTAATGCATCTCAAAAATCATTAAAAGCGACTTTTGAGCCAGGTTTTATTCACAACATATACTTTGTTTACTTAAACCAAAAGCAAAATAGCAGAGAAGCCATAGCGCATTATAGAAATCAAACCGAAACCCATCAAAAAGTTTTAGTTGAAAAAGTATCCAATATTACTCAGCAACTCTTAAGATGCGAGTCTTTAACCGAATTTGAGTTATTAATAAATATTCATGAAAATCTAATTTCTAAAGCGATAAACTTACCAAAGATTAAAACTAAGCTCTTTCCCGATTTTGAAGGAAGTATAAAAAGTCTTGGTGCTTGGGGTGGAGATTTTATAATGGCCACCAGCAAAAATGATCCCAAAGCGTATTTTAAACAAAAAGGATATGAGGTAGTAATTCCTTACGAAGATTTAATCCTATAATCTTAAAGATTAGATAAAGAAAAAATCTCGTATATATCAAAAAAAGCCGCTCAATGAGCGGCTTTTTTTGATATATTTTCACCTAAATTCTAGTAGAATTTAGCTCTTTTATCTTCAATATCAGCTTTTGCTTTTAAAGCTTCAAAAGCTCTACTGTTTGCCATCTGGCGACGAGTATTAGTTTCTTGCAGAGCGAATGGCTTGTAAGAATCGAGCTCGGGAGCGTCGCTTTTACTTACTAATTCTACAACATAAACTCCTTTTTCACCAACGATAGGCTTACTAGTTTCACCTACTTTTAGAGCGTAAACAGCGCCCACAACTTCTGGCTCGCTACCTGCTCCTGCTAATGTTGGTGAGCTTAAGTTTACTGCATTAGCAGTTTGTACAATTTTATCCTGATTCTCAGCAACCTGATCTACACTTGTTCCTGAAATTTTATCCTGAATCATTTTTGCCTTTTTCTGCTTGGTTAAAACAGGTATAACTTCAGCAGAAGCATCTTCTGGACTCATTAATCCCTTTTTCTTCTTAGCAGTGATTTGAGCCACAATATATCCAGTTGGAGTTTCAAAACGTTTTACATCACCTACTTTCGCATCATCTTCAAAAGCCCATTGCACTACTCTACGTTGTTGCCCAACACCAGGAATATTTTCGTCAAGTGCTTTTACATCACGTACGGTACGAATTCTATAATCAGCAGCTTTTGCTTTTTCTGTAAAATCACCTTCGCCCGCAGCAATCTCGAATTTTGTTACTTCGTTAAAAAGGCTATTTCTTGTTTCCTCGGTAGCTTCGATTTCTCTAGCTACTGTTGCAATCTTAACAGCTTTTTCTTTTTCTGTTTGCTCTTCAATATAAATAACATGGTATCCAAAATCGGTCTCTACAACCCCTACAGTTCCTTCGTTATTATTTAAAACAAAATCATCAAATTCTGGCACCATCATTCCTGGTCCAAAATAACCAAGATCTCCAGAGTTTTGAGCTGCAGAAGGATCATCAGAAAATTCTGTTGCCAGCTCTGCCATTTTAGACTTATCGCTTTTTACTACACCAGCTAAACTATCTGCCAATTGTTTTGCAGCAGCTTCAGTACGGGCACCACCGGCTTGCGCGCCCTGGTAACCTAATAAAATATGACTAGCTTTTATCGAATCTGGGATTTGTTTGGTCTCTATTAACTTACTCAACTTCCAATATCCATTCTCTTCGTAAGGACCGTAAACTTCTCCCTCTTCAAGATTAAATAAATCATCTGCAAATTTCTTTGATAACTGATTTTTAAATTTGAAGGCTACTGGTTGTGTTAGATCTGAATTTGAATTTACAAATTCCTGATCATCTGAAGTTTTTCTAAAACCTTGAATAGTATCGTTAGATTTAGAAACTGAATTGTACTCTACTCTATCTTCTAACAGCGCACTTAATGAAGATTTAGCTTCTTCTTTATCCTCTGTAGATGCTTCTTCATTAAAAATTACATATTGAATATTTCTTGCTGCTTCAGTTTCAAACTTAGCTTTATGACTATCTACATATTCTTTAATTTCACTTTTAGAAACCTCAATCTCCTCATCTGAAATTGAAGAATAAGGAACCTGCACATAACGCAGATCCATAGTATTATTTTGCAATAGGTAAGCTTGTTTACCCTCAGTTAGCGTTGCACCAACACCTGTACGAATCATATTTGCATAAATATTCTGCGCAGCAGATTCAGAAAGGCCTTCTTCGTAACTTAACCATTGCTGATACATTTGTGGGGAAGTTTGCTTTATGCTCGCCACATATTCTTTTACTCGATTCTCATCGAACATACCAGCTTCGTTAGTAAACTGAGGATTGTTAGACATTTGAGCTCTCATCATTTGTCTTACTTGTGCCTGCTCGGCTCTTATCCCAAGTTCTTCTACTTGCTCCTCTACAATGATTTGATTTAATTGTTGTTCCCATACACGGTTAACAGCCTGAGTAGTTGAAATATTACCACGCATATTTTGCTGATAAGCTTCTACCTGGCGTGCGAAATCTTCTCTCGCGATATCCTCACCATTCACAGTAGCTATGGAGTTATCCTTTGCAGAAAAACCA
The DNA here is from genome assembly GCF_027594425.1 of Zunongwangia sp. HGR-M22. NCBI lineage: Bacteria > Pseudomonadati > Bacteroidota > Flavobacteriia > Flavobacteriales > Flavobacteriaceae > Zunongwangia > Zunongwangia sp. HGR-M22. The sequence continues at coordinate 477,090 of NZ_CP115159.1, read as the reverse complement.
CCGTTCTTCAGGATACTAGGAATAAGGAAGGCAAATAATGCAAACCCAATAACCACAATAATTAAAGCAGACTTCTGCCTAATATTCTGTAATACTGCCATTCTAAATAATTTTTATCAAATATAGTGGGCGAAAATAGTGTTTTTAGCCTAATTATGAAACTTATAATTAGCAAAATCTTAACTTTTTAACGCTTTAATCTTCGGGCTTGATTTTAAGCTCTACAAGATCGATTTTTGTGTTGGAAACATCGAGAATAGTTAATTCAAATTCATCTATTCGAACTACCTCTTTGTGCTGTGGAATTTCTTCAGTATGATTAACGATAAAACCTCCTAAAGTTTCATAATTCTCACCAGTAGGAATGTTTAATCGGTAAGTTTCGTTAATATAATCTACTTCTGCTCTTGCTGAAAATTTATAATGATCTTCTCCTATTTTTTCTTCAACTAATATTGCAGAATCATGTTCATCTTCTATTTCTCCAAAAAGCTCTTCTACGATGTCTTCGATGGTCATCATTCCACTTGTACCTCCATACTCATCAATAACAACCGCGATACTTTTTCGTTTCTTAATTAAAACATTCAGCACATCCTTAACCCACATGGTTTCAGGAACAAAAATCACTGGCAATAAAATTGATTTTATAGACGCCGGCTTTTTAAATAATTCAAAAGAGTGTACGTAACCTATAATATCATCTATAGTTTCGTTAAAAATCAAAATCTTTGAAAGGCCAGTTTCTGTGAATGTTTTCACCAAATCTCCCGGGGCGACATCTTGATTTACAGCAATAATTTCTGTTCGGGGAATCATTACCTCTCTTGCCTTTATATCTGCAAATTGAAGCGCGTTTTGGAAAATCTGAATTTCTGAATCTACCTCATCTTCTTCTTCCACCGTCTCCATCTGCTCGCTAATAAAATTCCCAAGTTCTATTTTACTAAAGGCCAACTGAACTTCATCCCCGTCTGTTTTAAAGAAACGCTTCAGAATCATATCTGAAATCCAGATAACAAATGAAGAAATAAAACTAAAAATGAGATAAAATAAATATGCCGGTACTGCGAAAAATTTCAGCATTGAATTTGCATAAATCTGAAAGAAAACCTTCGGAAGAAATTCGGCCGTCACTAAAATTAGCAGTGTAGAAAGGAGCGTTTGGGTAAATAAGCTTAAATCGGTAACCAAATAATTAAGAATTGCATTGTCTAGCGGCTGCATTCCTGTTAACCACTCCATTATTAGATCTCCCATATAAAAACCGTAAACCACCAACGCAATGTTGTTCCCAACAAGCATCGCTGCTATAAATTTAGATGGCTTTTTGGTTAGGCGCTTTAAAACTTTTGCTAAGAAGTCGTTTTGAAGCTTCTCAATTTCAATATATATTTTATTGGAAGAGACATAAGCGATTTCCATACCGGAGAAAAATGCGGAAAGTAATAATGACAAAATAATAATGATGACTTCTGCACTCATTATTTTTTATGATTTTGTCTCTTTTCTAATTTCCTTCGGAAATTTCTTTTGAAAAAAAACATGAAAATGGCCATTAAGGCCAGAAATATAAAAACATAGGCCCTGCTTCGCTCAGCATCCCAAATGGCAAATGTCTCGAAAATGAAAAATGCTGCAATCACTAAATATGCGTACTCGAAATATCTGAAATACTTTGTCATTTGTCTGACTCGTCTATGTTTTGAATTCCGTTATTAGTCCTAAAGTTGAATTTATCGAATTTTTGATTAGAATCAAAACCCATTCCTTCATTAAAAGATCCATCAGGAAATTTAATTTGATTTGCACGATCGGTAAAAACCCAACTCTGATTTTGATCCCAGTATAATTGGTTGCCTTCTAAAATTGTACTATCTGCTGTAAAAATTACCACATTTCCTCTAAGATCTATCAATCCACTTTTGTCGTAAATAATACCATAATCTGCGGTAACCGTACTTTTTTTATCTTCTTCGTCGTAAAATTCTATATCCAAACCATCTGGAAATTCACGATAAGGAAAATTTCTGTTTTGATAATCCAACATTTTTTCACTCTTCAAAGTGGCTACTACTTTACCTGAATCGGTATACTTAAGCATAATATCTTTTGCAATCCCCTGTGGTGCATCAGCCGGATTTTGAAGTGCCCTCACTTCATTCAAATTACCTTTACATGAAAAAAGCATTGTCACGCCTATTAGCGTGACAATGCCCTGTATTATTTCACGATATGTGATTCTCATATTATAATTGAGGGATGCGAACAGTTTCGCCTATCCAACAACCAATTTGGATAGCATCTCCTGCTTTTTTTCCTTCCTGAAATACATCAGCTTTTTGTGGAGCACGACCATTATAAGCCGCAACTGTTGCATTTGCGTGATTAGAAAGTGATGGATCTACTCTACCAGCTTTAGCTACATATTCTGCAGCCAACCAATATACTGCTCTTTTATTAAACGCAGTTTCTCCACAGTTATTTGCACTTTCTGCATACATACTAGCAATATTCAAATAAGCTCTACCGTAAGATGGCTTTGCATTAACTGTTTTCCTGTAGAAGTTTCTTGCTTGTGAGAAGCTACCAGCATTTTGATAGTTCTTACCTATTCTATAATAAATCTTAGCTTTATCTGCAGCATCTTCTTCTAATTCTGCAGCTTCGTTATAGTACTCTAGTGCTTTAGCTCTTTCGCCATCAGCTTCAGCCAATTGACCTAAAGAATAAGCAGATGCAGCAGAAGGCTCTAATTGATGAAGCGCTTCAGAAATTTTGAAAAATAATGGATCCTCGCAATCCTTAGCTGAAAGACGAGCATTAGCATTTTTTAACCAAGCTACATCTTCTTTTTTAGCTTCAAAATCTTTCTCATAAATAGGCACTAAGTTATCGCAGTCTGCACGCACTCCCAATTTAGTATTTAGAGCTCCTTTTACAGCATTAAAATTAGTCAATCTTTGCTCAGCAATCTGTGCTGTTTTTTGTTCTTTAGAAGTTAAATCTTCTCCAGCATCCTGCTTTTCAATTAAGGATTGTAGACGCTCCGCTTCATAAATTTCTTCTTCATCAATTTTTGCCATTACACGATCGTAAATATCAAAAACATCTTGTAATTCACGGTCTCCAGAATCCTGCATATTTACCATAAGATCAAAATATGCATAAAGACCTTTAGGACTGGTGAAGTTTTCTTTATCTTCAACATAAGCCTTATCAAAAGCTTCCCATCTTTCTTCTGTTGAACCGATTTTATGGGTAAATTTCAAAAGTGCAATATCTGTATACACATCTCCCTTTTTAGTCTTTTCAGGGTAATTTTGAAGACGTTCTTTATAAGTATCAACTAATTCGTTGATGTATTTTGTTTTTTCTTCACCAGATGCGTTTTCAATTTTATACTTCAATACTCTTTCTAAATACTGAAATGTTGCTAAACTATAATCTGGACAATCTTTCTTCACTGTCATTAACGGCTCGTATGCCGCATCATAATTTTTTGCTTTAGCATCATCATAAGCTAAAGCTGCAGTAGTTGTACAATCTTGAGCATATGCTCCCGACCCAAGCATTACCGCCGATAATAATACTATAAATCTCGCTTTCATCTTGTTGTTTGTTATGGTTAATTAAACTTTCTCTTTACGAACCATTGGTCATTCAAAGATAAACCAATTGATAATTTAAAAAAATTCTCTTGTATTAGACCTGAACTTGTTGTACCGCGCTGACCATACTCCAGTCCCAGATTAAGATTAGAGAAATCTCCTCCAATCGGTAAACCTAATCCAAAAGATATGCCAAACTCATCTATCGATTCTCCGTTAAGTTGCAAACCTGTTTCTTCAAAACGTCCTCCCAGTCGATAAACCACTCTATTTAAATAACTTGTGAGTGAGCTATACTCTGGAACAAAATATCCTCCCAATCGATAAGCCTTCCCATCATTATATTCTACATCATTTACCGGAGTACTAAAAACCGAAATTTCGGGTATACTTCCAAACGCAGAATATTCTCCGCCTACAAACCATTTATTTGGCCTACCAATTCCTAAACCTAAAGTTGCTTTAGATGGAAGTGTTATATCCTGAGATTCTACATCGAAGCTTTTAACATTAAAAGGACTTTCTCCACTTGCAGTAAATAGAACGCTAGAGATTTCTCGATAACTATCGGTAGTGATATCAGCTTCTGGAGTATAAACAGCGGAAGCATGTAACTTCAAACCACTATTTAGCTTTGTTTGGTAATCTACTCCGAAGTTAAAATTAAATCCTGAAATATCTGATCGGTCTATATCTCGTGTTCCATATTGAATTCCGTCTCTAAGAACGGTTCTTCTATGCTGAATATTACCAAAATTATAATCGGCATTCACACCAACACTAAGATCTCTAGTTATAGCATAAGCTGCGGATAGAAAAACTTTATTCATCCCTCCGCGACCTCTTAATCTGCTAGCACCATCTTCATCGATGTCAAAAATACGGTATCCTACAGAGGAATACGGAATAAGGCCTAATCCAAAACCAAAGCGGCCTACCGGCACTCCTAAGCCTAGATAATCCAAAGACACATTTTTTGTACGATCTTCTTCATTTAGGGTTTCCTGTTTCGTAGATTCGGCACTACCTCCAACAGTATAAACTGTTCTCGCAAGCCTTGCGTAGCCAGCAGGATTTGTAAGATTCATGTGAATACTATCCGAAAACGTACTAAGGCCTCCCATTGCCCTGTTTTCGACAGTACCTTTAAAATTAGTTAATCCAACACCATAGTAAGAATATGGCGAAGTAGTATTTTCCTGAGCCTTGGCCCAAAAAGCAGAAAATAAGGCTACGATTACTATAAATCGTTTAATCATTGATTTTTGTTAAATTCTAAAATGTAGTTTAAACCTTCCAAAAGAAAATTTGAGTTCGCAAATATGCTATTTTTTAGTCGCTTTGACAAAAATAGACTATCACCACCTGTCAAAATAACTGTTAAATCTTTAAATTTTGATTTATAACTGGAAATCATTCCGTCAATTTCTGCAGCAAAACCAAAACATATCCCACTTTTTATACTTTCTTCTGTAGAGTTGCCTACCAATTTTAGATGGTTGCTATCTGCATGTATTAACGGTAATTTTTCTGTAAACTTATGTACGGCATTAAATCTCATTTGCAAACCTGGGGAAATCCCCCCCCCTAGATATTGAGATTGGTCATTTACATAATCATATGTTACGCATGTTCCCGCATCGATAATTAAACAATTTTGATTTGGATAAGCACATACTGCTGCGGCTGCCAATGCGATACGATCTTTCCCCAAAGTCTCTGGAGAACCATACTTATTATGAAAAGGAATTTTTGTTTGTTGATCTAAGAGTATTGATTTACTTCTTTTTTGAAGAAATTTCACAAGCGAACTATCATCATAAAGTACACTAGATAGAATAGAAAACTCAATTTGAGGGTATGCTTCAAAAATTTCTTCAATTTTTTTATTTTTTTCTGACTTCAGAACTCTAAAAAGCTCCACCGACTTATCATTTTGAAAAACAGCTATTTTCGCAAAAGTATTACCTAAATCGATAACCAAATTCATAGATCAATTTTAAAAAAAGCTAAGGTACAAAAGCTTTTTTTCTAAAAAAGTTTTGTGAGTTTCTAAAAATGAACATATATTTGCAACCGCTTTCGAAAAGCAACTGGTGCCTTAGCTCAGTTGGTAGAGCAAAGGACTGAAAATCCTTGTGTCCCTGGTTCGATTCCTGGAGGCACCACCTTTAAAAAGCCCGCTAATTTTAGCGGGCTTTTTTTATTTGTAGTGCGCTGAATATTTATCGTTTCAAGGCAAAATGAGACTTATATGTAATTTCTTTACCTTCATGCTCAAAGTTAACCTGAAACCAATAATCATTAGATGGCAAGTGAGTTCCCTCTTTAGAACCATCCCAACCTCCTGAAGCTGGTTTAATTTTAGTGATATAAGCTCCGTAGCGATCATAAATATGAACCTCTGCCTCGGGATGTGTTTCAAGTTCAGCAATATTCCAAGTATCATTATAACCATCACTATTAGGAGTGAAAAATTTGGGGTGCTTAAGCACTTTTATTTGCTGAGATGTTACACCACAATAACCTATTTTTCCTTTTACCCTTATGGTATGTATACCAGATGAAACATCATAAAATTGATTTTCTTCTTGAAATTCACCATTATCAAGACTATAAATATAATCTCCTTTTCCATTTACAATTTCAACTTTCACTACCGCTATATCCTTAAAAGGCTCTGAAACTGTAACCAATATTTCTGGTTTGGCAGACACTTCTACAATCACAGAAGTTTCTTTAAATCCGCAACCGGTCTCAACACGACGATCTATTTTTGTTGTTTTAATGATATATTCTCCAGATTGCATCGCCTCAAATTCTACACCTTTATGTACTAATTCGCCATTATAGTACCAGGCTACTTCAAAAACATTTGGATTAAGGCCTGTATAAAAATATGCACCACTCTCTACTTCTCCAGTTTCTGTATTTACACAGACCGCTTCTTTTTCTATCTCTAAATCTTGCAAAGGATGGATAGTTACATTAAAGGAGGTGTATGCAAAACAACTTTGATTAAATTTATTTTGAGCTTTTAAATAAATCGTATATGTTCCCGGCTCGGTAATTATGCTACCCGGCTTAAGAATTGCATTACTATTCTCGAGATCTGTAGTATAGTACATTTCGAAACCTGAAGAAGCAATTCCTGCAGCAGCAGCGGCAGAATAAACACTCGGGATCTCGTAACTTCCGCAAATTTCAATATCCGACATTTCAGAAATCATTGGTGTTTTTGAAACCTTTATATCGAAAATATATTCGTCTTCACATACAAAACGCAGCCCTTCCTTTTTATAAATATAAAGCGTCGTATCCTTGGTAATCTGAGTACCTGGATGGAGTTTTTCACCATTACCGCCAGATTGAGTGAAATACTCTCCTTCTTTAAGATTGGGTAAAATATAAGAATCACAAACAGAAACAGGTTCTGGTCGATCTACACCAACCCCTTCAATATAAACGGTGAAAAATTTCTCGTTAGCACACAATTCGAAATCTTCCCATTTATTATAAATATAAATTCGTTGCGTTTCCCTAATAGTAGTTCCTGCAATGAGCTCGTCGCCTTTTGCATTAGGCTTTGTATAATATTTACCAAACTTTAATTCTGGCAACTCGTAACCAAAACATTTGTAAACATCTATAAAATTTTCTACCGGCGCCACTTCCCGAACCTCTATAAAAAATGAGCTTTCATTAGCACAACTATTTTCCAAATTATTTATAAAAAGTTTTTGACTTTTGTATACAATCGTTCCCGGTAAGATTTGCTTTCCTTTTCTGTTAGGTTCTGTAAAATATTCTCCATTTTCAAGCTCTGGTAAAACATAACCGTTTTCAACGCAAACCAAAACATCATCTAGCGTACTCACTACAGGAACCGGAGTAAGCTCTACAGAAAACTTCATCTCTTTGGCGCAGTTTGAACCATCTGTTGTTTCAGCTGAATAAATGATTATTGTACTTTCAGTAAAAACGGTACCAGGCAAAATCTCATTTCCTTGTTCATCAAAATAATTTCCGATTTCTATTTCAGGCAAAGTATACGTGCCACATGCAAAGACATCTTTAAAATTTGGAATGATTGAAATATTAAAACTCGATTCACTAGTACATTTACCGTTATCACTATAAACGTAAAGCGTAGTGGAAGATCCAATTTGATCGCCAGCTTTTAAACGAGAGCCGCCACCGTTGGATTTTGTATAGTATACACCATTTTGAAGGGTTGGCAAGACATAAGCATTACAGACCACTACATCGTTTAACTGATCTACTTGCGGCAATGGCAAAATGGAAACTTCAAACTTTTCTTGCTTACAAAGAGTCCCATCTTCCATTTCGCCGTAATAATAAATACTGAAATCTTCTGTAAAAATTGTTCCTGGACGAATTTCTTTACCGCCGCCATCAGGCGCGTCATAAAATGCACCGGCTGGTGGAGTAGGCACCACAAATTTATCGCAGTAATAATCGCTTAAGCTGTAATCTTTAATAAGCTCTACTTTAAAACTCGACTCGTTAAAGCAGCCTAAATAAGAGGTATTGTAAATATAATAAGTCCCAGATTTATCGATAACATCTCCTGCTTCCATCTTTTGGCCTTGCCCCTGAGAACGGGTGTAATAATCGCCAAATTCAATTGGAGGTAAAATATAAGAAGAACACTCCACCACCTTTTCCAATTTTGATACTGGTGGAAGTTCGTTTAAACTTACATTCAATGGAAAAATGGTAGAGCAATTCTGCACTAAAGTATCTCTTACTTTACCAAAAACCTGAAAATTTTCGGTGTTTCCAGAAAAACTGAAATTAGAAAGATCTACGACAGGATCACGATCTAGTGCTGCATTAGTTTCAGATCTAAACACATCGAAGAGATATGATCCTTCTCCCAATTGATCCTTAACTAAATCACCAATTTGAGAAAGATCAATTACATTGCTACCATGTGGTTGGCAGACTACAATTTCTTCAGGAAAATCTAAATTTAAAGAACCATTTACTTGCAACTTAAAAGCAGCTTCCGCATTACAAAATTCTCCGGTTTCTTTACTCCTCAGCTTAACTACAATTGTCTCACCTGGCTCACCTTTAAAAGCTTTTAAATTTACCTCGGGTATTTGATTAGCAGCGACAGCATTATCCTTGAAATAAACAAGATCGTACTGCTCTGAACTTAAACCCAATTCCTCATGTCCATTTTTCGTAAGATCAAATAATTGTTCTGCATCTCCATTATCGCAAACTACCAAATCAGGAAGATTATTATAGTTTAAATTTTCTACGTTAATTTGATCGGAAATATCACATTGCCTATCATCTTTTGTTACCCTTACATTATATCTACCCGGCTCTCGAACATCTAAGTAGTAAGTTGTTTCGTTAGGAATTTCCTGATCTTCATAATACCATTTATGCTTATATGAGGCATCCTTTAATCCTGTGTTTAAACGAGTAAAAGTTCCCGAGCACAGTTGGCGATCTGCCCCTAAATCGAGATTGGTTTTAAAACTACCCGCAGCAATTAGAATAGCACTATCATAATTAGAATCATTACTATCTCCTATTACTAGTTTAATTCGGTATTTTTCACCTGCTTTTATTGTTGCTGAAGCCGTAAGTATTTTAGTATACCCCCTCATGTTAATAACAGAGTTAGCGGAACCTACCTGATAGCTTCCAAAATATTCAGGATTATCGCTTTCACAGTTATTGTTGAAGTTAGAATCATTAATCGTTCTAACCGAAATAGGTTTTGTAGTTTCTGGAATTACAGCTATATTCTGAGTTTCACCTGTCGCTACCTCTGTAAGTAGAAACGCAAACACATCACTACTAGCACATTGCCACTGCCCATATTCGTTACTGGCAAAAATAAAATCAAAACTAAACTTTTGTGATAGCGGAATAAATTCAAATTCCAAATAAGCGACATCAGAAATTCTAGTACTTTGCCCAGAAGCATTATTGATAGCCTGAAGGTCTGGATCTACATCGTCATTTATTTCGCTACTTAGATTTTGACCTTCGTACGGACCTTCTGTAAATTTTGCTTTACCTGATCGAATAATAACTCCTTCAGAAATGGGAAAATCTCCTGAATTATTATTAAAATAAGCTACCGCTTCCTTATCAGACTGGGTAACATTCGTAATCTTAACACAAGAATTATCTAACAATCCTGCTACTAATTCTTCTTTAGATACTCCTGCATCATCTATTGTTATGGACTGGCCATAACCTGCAGCAAAAAATAGTATCACCACATATTTTATCAGCTTCATAACAACTACTAGTAAGGTTATAGTTAATTATTAGGTTGAAATACATTTTGGTTAGGTGTTATTGGTATCACAAATAAAACATAAAATTTCGTTAAAAATCAATTTAAATCGATGAAATGCAGCTCTTTAACAAATAAAAATCTCTATAAACGTTTTAGCAGTTAGAAGCAAAATTAGATTTAGGCACTAAATTGAGAATACACTAAACGAGGATCTACCTGAATTTTCTGAAATTCGATGATATCAGCATCAATAGAAATATAATCAAACTCCTTATTCACTTTTCCTATACATAGGTAAATTCCTTTATTATATAATGGATACTTCGCTACATTATCTGGAAACTGTACCGTGTCGAAAATATTATAGTTTACATCATAGAATGTGGCAAAGCACATTTCTTTGCCATTAGAAGTTGTTGTTTTTTTCGTACAAATCAATTTCCCGTAAATTCTTACTTTTTTTCCTACAAAATCTTTAAGCTGTTTTACACTTACAGATTGCTTTACCGGCTGCTGTAATAATTCAAAATAACTACATAACGGAAAACCCAAAAGCTCTATTTGATCGTAAGCATCAACTAACATCGAATATTGAAATTTAGGCAAAGTGTACTCTTTATGCTCGATTTTAAAAAGTCTTGGCTGATCGGTTTTCTTTTTTGATTTTATTTTTCTGAAATAAGCTTCCCAAAGCAGTTGATGTTTGTCTTTCCCTGTAAATCGAAACGCCCCGACTTTTAATAAAATCCTAAGTTGCTCTATTGAAATTTCTACCCTGTCGATAAAATCATCCAGCGATTTATAATACCCAAAAAACTGTCGATTCTCCAGAATTTGCTGTACCGTTCTTGTTTCCAGCTCTTTGATATATCCAAAGCCCAGGTAAATATTTTTATCAAAAATCGTATTGGGATGATCGCTGTTATTAATGCAGGGAGCATGCACATTCCCGCCACAATTTTTTATTTCCTGAACATAGGTTTCAACCGAATAAAATCCGCCACCGTTATTAAGCACCGCCACCATAAATTCTAACGGAAAATATTTTTTCAGATATAAACTTTGGTAACTTTCCACCGCATAAGAAGCCGAATGACCTTTAGGAAAAGCATAACCGGCAAACGAAGAAATCTGTTCCCAAACCTCATCGGTGATCTGTTGTGTATAGCCTTTCTCTTTACAATTACTGCGGAATTGCGCTTCAATCTTCTCCATTTGTCCTCTTGAAGTTTTCTTACCACTCATCCCTCTTCGCAAAACATCGGCATCATCAAAACTTAAACCGGCAAAATGATGCGCTACTTTCATCACATCTTCCTGATACACCATAATTCCGTAAGTATCGTCCATGATCTCTAACATTACCGGATGTCCCTGCTTTCGTCTTTCAGGATTACGATGTCGCTTGATATACTCTTCTTTCATTCCGCCACTGGAAATTCCCGGTCGAATAATCGAACTTGCCGCCACAAGATTCATATAATCCTGAGTTTGAAGTTTGGTTAGCAATCCTCGCATTGCAGGCGATTCTACATAAAAAACCCCCATACAATCACCAATCTTAAGAAGATCATTAATTTTTGGATCATTTTTGAATTTTGGAATATCATCGATATTTTCAACAAAAGCTTCAGGCTGATTTTGCCGAATCAACTCTAAAGTATCGGTGATTTTAGACAAACCTCGCTGCGCCAAAATGTCGAATTTATGAATCCCAACTTCTTCAGCAATATTCATATCGATCTGGATCGTCTGGAAATTTTTAGGAGGTAAAAAAGTCGCTCCGTAATTAAAAACCTCTTCCTCCAGAATCAAAATTCCGCCAGAATGTACACTTAAATAATTAGGAAAACCAGCAATCAAATTTCCATAATTTAAGACCAAAAGTTCCATTTTATCTAAACTGGAAACATGAAATTTTCCCGAAGAAAGCTTATCGATCTCGGCTTTGGGAAGCCCAAAAACCTTTCCTAATTCCCTGATTACCGCACGCCGCTTAAAGGTAACATAAGTTCCCATTAGCGCTACATTATCGAAACTATCAAAAATAAAACGAGTAACATCCTCACGGTCTTTCCAGGAGAAATCGATATCAAAATCTGGTGGTGAGCTTCGGTTTTCGTTAATAAAACGTTCAAAATAAAGATCCAGTTCTATGGGATCTACATTGGTAATTCCAATAATATAAGCCACGATCGAGTTAGCACCGCTTCCTCGCCCAATTACCGGATATTTTTTTTTGCGGGCGTATTTTACAATCTCATAATTAATCAAAAAGTAAGAAACAAAACCTAATTTTATAATCGCCGTAAGCTCTTTATCCAAACGTGCATAAACCTTTTCTGTAGCTTCAGGATATCGTTTTTCAATATTTTCAAAACATAATTTTCTAAGCTTAAATTCATCAGCTTTTTTACCTTCGATTTTCGATAAATTATTGTTTTGCTTTTTACTAAAAGTAAATTCAACATTACAATTTTCAGCTAGCGCTTCAGTATTCGATAAAATTTCAGGAAATTCATTAAAAGCTTCAGTTAATTTTTCTTCGGAAAGCATTTTATCTTCAGGATCTGCCTGCTCTTCGACCGGAAGTTTACTCAGCAATGTATTATTATCGATAGCTCGCAATAATCGATGCGCGTTAAAATCTTTTTTACTTCGGAAAGAAACAGGCTGCAAAACCACCAATTTTGAAGTGTACTTTTTATACTTCGAAAATTTCAGTTTATTGAGATCACGTACTGAAACTCCGATGAATTCATTTTCTCCAAAATCAGTTTTATTAGTTTCCTGCACTTTTTTAAAAGGATAGATCACAAAGCAATTTGCTAATATTGGCGCATTTTGATCAAAATTCTTTTTAGCATGAAGATGTCCTGAGAGATGAGCATTCATCTGTCTAAATCCGTCACGATTTTTAGCGATCACCACATATTGCTGATCTACACCATTACGAAAATCGATCCCTACAAGCGGTTTTACAGGAAAATCCCCGGCCTGTTTTAAAAAATTTAGACAAGCAGAAGTATTATTAATATCGGTAAGGGCTACAAAGCTGGTATTATTAGATATTGCTAATTTCAGCAGATCCTTTTCAGAAAAAGTACCATACCTCAACGAAAAATAAGAATGACAATTTAAGTACATAATTTCCCTTTCCTCTATAGTCTAGAATAGATACTTCTAGCTTCAATTATTGATTTCGATGCGCGAGTACAATTGGTGGTTCGCCATCAAAAGGATTTCGCATTCTTCCAATCGTTCTGGCACCCATGCTTACTGCTCTTACCACGCTACGCTCGCCATATTTATTTTTAATTCGGTCTAGAGAGTTATATAAATTCAGCATTTTTTCACTGTCATCAAATAGATTGATCTGGTAATGCCCGCCTACAAGTCCGCTTAATTTCACTCCCACAAGCCGAATCAACACCCTACGATTGTATAGTTTTTTGAAAAGTTCTTCTGCCTTCGGAATTAAAATATGATCGGCACTGGTATACGGAATCTTTGCCTGAAGTGTACTGGTTTGAAAATCTGAATACCGAAGCTTCACACTAATATTAGAAGCCAGTTTATTGCCTCGCCGCAACTGAAACGCCAAACTCTCGGTCATCGCAACCAAAGTGGCATGCAAACGCGTAATATCTGTAGTATCCTTATGAAAAGTCCGCTCGTTAGAAATCGATTTTCGATCATGAAACGCAATGATTGGCGAATCATCTATTCCGTTAGCGCGTTTCCAGATGGTACGCCCGTTTTTTCCTAAAACGCCTTCTAAAACTTCTACCGGCATCTCCTGAAGCGTTTTTACTTTATAAACCCCTAAGCCCATAAGTAACTGAAACGTCTTGTTCCCAATCATCGGAATTTTATTAACGTCTAAAGGAGCTAAAAAATCTTTTTCGGTGCCATGCCTAATCACACTCATCGCATCGGGTTTAATCTCGCTGGTGGCAATTTTAGAGACTACCTTATTTTGTGATAATCCAACCGAAATTGGTAAACCACTTTCTTTAATGATATTTTGCCTTAATTCTTTAGCAAAGCCTTCTATTCCAAAAAAACGATCCATCCCTGTAAGATCTGCATAAAATTCGTCCACACTCGCTTTTTCAAATAAAGGCACCTGATTTTTAATAATCTCGGTTACCAAATGCGACTCTTTAGTGTAAATACTAGCATTTCCTTTTATATAAACTGCCTGTGGGCAAAGTCTTCTGGCAATTTTCATGGGCATGCCAGATCGTACTCCAAACTTTCTGGTTTCATAACTACAGGAAGCCACCACGCCACGATCTCCCATTCCGCCAACGATTACCGGTTTATTATTTAATTCTGAATGATGTTTTCGTTCTACAGAAACAAAAAACGAATCCAGATCGAGATGTAAAATAGCTTTTGAAATCATACAAAATGGAATTAATCCTATTTATTGGATTAATTCCAAAAGTATAAAAATAAATAAAGCGAGAAAGTTAAAATCTCGCTTTAGATTATTTGCATTTTCAAACCCCTAATAAATACTGACTTTTAGCTTAAAATTATTTATCAACAATATGTGTTGGGCTTCCATAAAACAATTCAGCACTCTCCATAATTGTTTCCGATAATGTTGGATGCGGATGTATAGTAAGTGCCAGATCTCTTGCAGTGGTGCCCATTTCTATAGCTAGTGCAATTTCAGGAATTAAACTACCTGCATTTTTACCGGCAACGCCACCGCCCAGAATAATTTCAGATTCTCTCTCTACAATCAATTTTGTAAGTCCGTTATCGGTTCCTAAAGCTTTAGCTCTTCCGGAAGCCGACCATGGAAATTTTACCACTTTCGCATCGATATTCGAAGAATTTAGCTCTTCCTCTGTAAGTCCACACCAGGCAATTTCAGGATCAGTAAAAACGATCGCAGGAATTACTTTAGCATCGTAAGATGAACCTTTCTCACCTTTAATTACTTCCGCAGCAACACGACCTTCGTGGGAAGCTTTGTGCGCTAACATGGGCTGGCCGGTAATATCACCTATCGCATAAATATTATTTGCTGAAGTTTTACGATTACTGAAAACTTTTATAAAACCATCTTCTCCAATTTCTACTCCCGCATTTTGTGGTTTACTGGCTTTAGTATTCGGTTTACGCCCAATAGCTACTAAAACACGATCGAATTTCTTTTTCTGCTCTTTATCGCCCGACTTCAATACCACTTCAACTTTCTTCTTTTTCACCTCAACCTTTTCAACTTTAGTATCAAAATACAGATTTTTAAAAGGCTGTTCTTTTTCAAAAACCTTTACCAGATCACGATCAGCTCCCGGTAAAAAACCAGAAGTCATTTCAGCAATAGAAACTTCACTTCCCAAATTTGCATACACACTACCAAGTTCTAATCCAATATAACCACCGCCAATCACTAATAATTTCTTCGGAATTTCTTTAATATCGAGTGCATCTTTAGAATTCCAGATAAGTTTGTGATCTATTTCGATATTGGGTAATTCGGTTGGTGTAGATCCTGTAGCGATAATTGCATTTTCGAATTCAAGTTCGTACGAATCACCAGAATTTTCTTCAACTTCCAGCGCTTTTTCATCTTTAAAAAAAGCTTTCCCCTGGATAAACTCAACTTTCCTGGCTTTACTAAGCTGACCTAAACCACCGGTTAGTTTTTTTACAACATCATCTTTCCACTTTCCTATTTTCTTCACATCGATTTCAGGCTCGCCAAAACTCACTCCGAAATTCGATAATTCTGCAGCCTCTTTTTTCACTTTAGCTACATGTAATAAAGCTTTCGAGGGAATACAACCCCGATATAAACATACACCACCGGGATTAGCTTCCGGATCGATTAGCGTGGTTTTAATCCCTAAATCGGCTGCTCGAAAAGCGGCTGCATAACCACCCGAGCCTGCACCAATTACTATCAGTTCTTTTTTATCTTTCTTGCTATCTGCCATAATTTATTTTTACTCGATAATCGAGATTTCAATATTGCAAAGGTTGTTTAGAACAATAAAATTACTTTTCTAAACTCTTAAGCTTAGCTAAATGGAATCCTAATTACACACCAAGCAAGGCTTTGTAAGGATCTTCCAACGCCTGAGTGATCCAATTGATAAATGCAGCACCATCAGCACCATCGATTAAACGATGATCGTAGGATAAACTAAGCGGTAAAATCTCTCTTGGTTTAAATTCGTTGTCAATATAAACAGGCTTTTTTGCCGAACGTGAAATTCCTAAAATCCCCGATTGTGGTGCGGGCACAATAGGTGTAAAATTAGTTCCGCCAATTCCGCCAAGATTAGAAATAGAGAAGTTGGCGCCCTCCATATCTTCTTTACTCAATTTACCATCTCTTGCCTTTTCAGCGATATTGGTTAATTCCGCAGCAATTTCTATGATACTTTTCTTGTCGGCATCTTTAATTACCGGTACTAACAATCCTTTTTCGGTAGCAACTGCAATCCCGATATTCACATAATTTTTCAGGATCATTTCCTGATTTTCCATATCTACGCTGGCGTTAAACTTTGGAAATCGAACCAACGCACTGGCAACGATCTTCGTAAGCAATGCCGTAATGGTTAATTTTCCCCCGGCTTTTTCAGCTTTATCCTGATTTGCTTCTAAATATTGCTGAATATCGGTAATATCGGCTTCATCAAACTGAAAAACATGTGGTACTGCTTGCCAGGAAGCCGTAACATTTTTAGCTGTTGCTTTTCGGATATTGTTTAATGGCTCACGTTTTACATTTCCGAATTTTTCAAAATCCGGTAAAGAAACTGAAGCTGATTTTGTAGATTTTTGACTTCCGCCTTTAGCAAATTCTTTGACATCTTTTTCTGAAATTTTTCCTGAAATTTCTTCTGCCAATTCACTAAGATCTACCCCAAGCTCTCTCGCTAAACGACGAGTTCCCGGTGAAGCCTGAATTCCGGCTCCGGTAGATTTCCCTGAAGATTTGTTTGATTTTTTCTTCTCCTCTTTATCTTCATCATCAGATTCAGATTCATCATTTTTAGAAGCTTTTTCCTCCTTTTCTTCGTCATCTCCGTCAGAGTCTTCCTCTTCATCATCGTCAGAATCTTTGCTCTCGCTAGCTTTCTCTTCTTTTACTTTCTTTTTTTTCTTGCCACTATCTTCTTCAGCAGCATCATCTTCATTTTCTTCTTCGGAAGTGTCTTCATTTTCTTCTGTATCTTCTGAAGATTCTTCAGCAGCATCATCGTCCTCTCCATCAGATTCACCGTCGCCTTCTAGCAAAATAATTACCTGACCGACTTCAACCTCATCACCTTCACTAATCTTTATTTCTTTTACCGTTCCGGCGTCTGAACTTGGAACCTCAACAGAAGCTTTATCACTTTCTACAGCAATAACGCCCTGGTCTTTTTCAATTTTATCTCCTTCAGCGACTAATATTTCGGAAACTGTTGCCGTTTCTACTCCGTCCGCTATTTGTGGTACTTTGATTTCTATAGCCATTTTTCTTTTCTTTTTTGATTAGGATGTTCTTGGATTCGGTTTTTTAGCATTGATGTCAAATTTCTTAGCGGCATCTTTTAACTGCTTGGCTTTAATTCTTCCTTCGTTTGCTAACTCGTAAAGTGTGGCAAATACAATATGTGCCGCGTTTACTTCGAAGAAATTACGTAGTTCTGGTCTTGCATCGCTGCGGCCAAAACCATCGGTTCCCAAAGCAGCAAGATTTGTAGGAAACCATTTTGCGATCGATTCCGGCAATGCTTTCACATAATCGGAAGCGGCTACAAAAACACCTTTTTCTTCTTCCAGACAATCTTGAATATAATTCTTCTCTTTGTTTAGCTGAGTTTTTAAGCGATTATTACGTTCTGTATCTATAGCGTCATCGTATAATGATTTGTAGCTGGTAATACTCCAAATATCTACCGCAACATCATATTCTTTTTCTAGAATTTCGGCAGCCTCCATTACTTCAACCATAATAGAACCGCTACCAAAAAGATGTGCTTTTTTATCGGTTTTGCGTTTTCTGGTTTTCTGAAATTTATACATCCCCTTCAAAATACCCTCTTCACTGTCTTTAGGCATTTTTGGCATTTTGTAGGTCGCATTTCCAAGCGTGATATAATATTGATATGTTTTTTTGTCGATATACATTTCCTGTATTCCGTTTTTTACAATAGTCGCCAATTCGTATGCAAAAGCAGGATCGTAAGCTTTTACCGTTGGGAATGCTAAAGCAAATAAATGACTGTTGCCATCTTGGTGCTGTAAACCTTCACCTGGCAAACTTGTTCTTCCTGAAATACCTCCTACTAAAAATCCTTTTGCCCCGGCATCTGCTGCTGCCCAGATTAAATCTCCGGTTCTTTGAAAACCAAACATAGAATAAAAGAAGTAAAACGGAATCATTGGAATTCCCTGATTGAGATAAGAAGTACCGGCGGCAATAAATTCGGCCATGCAACCTGCTTCAGTAATTCCTTCTTCCATTATTGCCCCATCTTCAGATTCTTTATAAAACAGCAGACTTTCTTTATCTACCGGCTCATATACCTGGCCACCGGGAGCGTAAATCCCAACTTGCCTAAATAAAGATTCCATCCCGAAAGTTCGGCTTTCATCTGGAATAATCGGAACAATATATTTCCCCAGTTCTTTATCTTTAAACAACCTACTTAAGGTTTGGATCATTACCATTGTTGTTGCCGCCTCATCATCTCCTGAACCTTCTAAAAAACTTTTAAATACTTTTTTATCGGGTTGTTTTATGGCTTCGCTTTCATCTTTGCGTTGCGGCATAAAACCGCCTAAATCTTTTCGTTTTTTCTGAAGGTACTTAATTTCTTCGCTATCTTCTTCAGGCTTTATAAACGGAATATCTTTTATTTCTTTATCTGAAATTGGCAGATTGAAGAAATCTCTAAACGATTTCAACTCATCTTCTTTAAAGCTCTTAGTTTTATGGGAAACATTACTGGCTTCACCGGCTTTTCCCTGACCGTAACCTTTAATAGTTTGAGCTAAAATTATGGTAGGCTGACCTTTATGCTCGGTCGCTTTTTTATAAGCATTATATATTTTTTGCTGATCGTGACCGCCACGCTTTAAGCGTTTCAACTCATCATCAGATAAATTTTTGACAATTTCAGTTAAATTTTCATCTTTTCCGAAGAGATCTTCTCGGATAAATTCGCCTTCAGAAAATGCATATTTTTGAAGTTGCCCATCGGGTAATTCATCTAATAAACTAATTAACTTGCCTTCGGTGTCTTTTTCAAAAACCGAATCCCAATCTTTCCCCCAAAGCAGCTTAATTACATTCCATCCGGCTCCACGAAATAAACCTTCCAGTTCCTGAATAATTTTTCCATTTCCGCGTACCGGACCGTCTAGACGTTGCAGATTACAATCTACCACAAAGGTTAGATTATCTAATTTATCACGAGCAGCTACACTTATTGCGCCACGTGCTTCCGGCTCGTCCATTTCTCCATCACCTAGATATGCCCATATTTGCTGATCATTATTTTCTATTAATCCACGTTTTTCAAGATACTTATTAAAACGTGCCTGGTAAATTGCATTGATAGGTCCTAACCCCATAGATACAGTTGGAAAGTTCCAGAACTCCGGCATTAAATGCGGGTGTGGATAAGACGTTAAACCTTTATCTGATTTTATTTCTCTACGGAAGTTTTCTAAGTGTTCTTCAGTTAATCTACCTTCTAAAAAAGCTCGAGAATAAACACCAGGTGAAGCGTGTCCTTGAAAGTAAACCATATCAGATCCTGCTTCACGATCCATTTTATAAAAATGATTAAAACCTACTTCCCACAAATGTGCTATAGAAGAATAGGTTGAAACATGCCCTCCTATACCTTTACTTTCATTATTTGCTCTCACCACCATGGCCATGGCATTCCAACGAATGTACCCTAAGATTTTCTCTTCAATTTCGATATCACCAGGATACTTTTCTTCGTCTTCCGGGCTTATAGTATTTATATAAGAAGTGGTAAGGGGTAAGTTTTGCTTCACACCGTTTCTTTGTGCTTCAGCCTGAAGTAATTTTAGGATTTCTTCAACTCGTTCTTTCGACTCATTTTGCAATACCCATCTGAGCGAATCCAACCATTCCTGATTTTCAATCTCGGTATTACTTTCATTTTCCTTAGCCATACTATGCAATTTATTGATTGGTAAAAAGAGTTCTCTTCTTATGAAATTACCAATTTATAAGGCTGAGTTAAAATGATTAACAGAAGATTATAGTGCAATGCTAAAGCTTTCAAAAAATAAAATTGATAATCTGATTTTTGGAAGGTTTACTTGCAGATTTATTAGTGAAGTGAGAAATAGATTGAAATAAAAAAGCCCCATAAATAACAAAATTTATGAGGCTTTTCAACTAATATTAGCTTTCAACTACGAAGCTGCTTTCAGTGCATTTATAGTTGATTTATTTAATTTCTCGTCAGCATACTTTTTAGTAAGCTCAAATTCTTTTACATCACTTTCCGGAAGATCAAACATCGCATCTGTTAAAATTGCTTCACAAAGCGAACGTAAACCACGTGCACCAAGTTTGTATTCTACCGCTTTTTCTACGATATAATCCAAAGCTTCATCGGTTACACTAAATTCGATTTCATCCATTTCAAACAATTTTGTGTATTGTTTGATAATCGCATTTTTAGGCTCCGTTAAAATTGATCTAAGCGTATCTTTATCTAATGGATTCATATACGTTAGTGCCGGTAAACGACCAATAATCTCAGGAATAAGTCCAAAATCTTTCAAATCTTTTGGGATGATATATTTTAAAAGATTAGTTCTTTCGATATTATCATCGCTCTTAGAGGCACTAAATCCTACCGCTTGCATATTTAAACGCTTACTGATATTTTTCTCGATACCATCAAAAGCTCCACCCGCGATAAACAAAATATTCTCTGTATCTACCTCGATAAATTTTTGATCGGGATGCTTTCTTCCTCCTTTTGGCGGAACATTTACAGTAGTTCCTTCTAAAAGTTTTAGTAAAGCTTGCTGAACACCTTCTCCAGAAACATCTCTGGTAATTGATGGGTTATCGCTTTTACGAGCAATCTTATCGATCTCATCAATAAAAACAATTCCGCGTTGTGCTTTTTCTAAATTATAATCGGCTGCCTGTAATAGACGGGTTAAAATACCTTCTACATCTTCTCCTACATATCCTGCTTCGGTTAAAACCGTCGCATCTACAATTGCCAAAGGCACATTTAGCATTTTAGCGATTGTTTTTGCCATAAGGGTTTTACCGGTACCGGTTTCTCCTACCATAACAATATTACTTTTCTGGATTTCGATATCATCATCGCTATCCGGTTGTAATAATCGCTTATAGTGATTATAAACGGCAACAGACATTACCTTTTTAGTAGCTTCCTGACCAATTATATATTCATCTAAAAAAGCCTTAATAGATTTAGGCTTACTTAGCATTAATTCTGAAGATAACTCGTTTGCTTCCCCTTGTTTGGATTCTTCAAGCACAATACCGTGCGCCTGCTCTATACATCGATCACAGATGTGAGCATCCAAGCCGGCAATCAATAGATTGGTTTCCGGCTTTTTTCTTCCACAAAAGGAACATTCTAATTCTTCTTTCGCCATCTTATTTAATTTCCTGTTCTGTTTTAGAAATACCTTCTAAAACTCTTCTCTAAATTTCGTTCTTAATACTCCTTAGTCTCTAGTAAGAATTTCGTCGATCATCCCGTATTCTTTTGCCTTATCAGCTTTCATCCAGTAATCACGATCACTATCTTCGTGTACTTTCTCGTAAGACTGCCCAGAATGTTTAGAGATAATTTTGTATAATTCTTCTTTTAAAGTAATAATCTCTCTTGCTGTGATTTCGATATCACTAGCTTGTCCTTGAGCTCCGCCAAGAGGTTGGTGAATCATCACTCTAGAGTGTGGTAATCCACTACGTTTTCCTTCTGCTCCTGCACAAAGTAATACCGCTCCCATTGAAGCTGCCATACCAGTACAAATCGTAGCAACATCTGGTTTTATAAACTGCATGGTATCGTAAATACCTAAACCAGCGTATACACTACCACCAGGCGAGTTTATATAAATTTGAATATCTTTTGAAGAATCTGTACTTTCTAAAAATAATAATTGCGCCTGAATAATATTAGCTACCTGATCGTTGATGCCAGTTCCCATAAAGATAATCCTGTCCATCATTAATCGTGAAAATACATCCATCGCTACAGCATTCATTTGGCGCTCTTCAATAATGTTAGGCGTCATCCCCATTGGGGTCATACTGCTTACTATTTTGTTATAATAATTGCTATTTATCCCGTGATGCTGGGTTGCGTATTTTTCGAATTCTTTTCCGTAATCCATCAATTTTTCTTTTTAATTACACATGCTACCCATAAAGCCAAAAAAGGCGTTATACCATATGGATAACGCCTTAAAGATAGGTATAAATTATAAAAAAGGCTTAGTTATAGATCTCTTTCACAAAATCATCGTAAGTAACTTCCTTTTCGTCAAATTTCATATTCTCTTTGTAGAAATTTAACAGCTTTTCGTTTACTAATTGCTCAGAAAGACGCTTTACTTCGTCTTGGTTAGAAAGGATTCTTGCTGCGATATCGTCTAATTCTTTATCTGAAGGATCCATCTGCCCAAATTGAGCCATTTGTTCTTTAATTTTATCTTTAGCGAAAGCTTTAAGCGCTTCAAAATCTACCTGAATATCGTTATCCTTAACGATTTTTCCTTCGATCAACTGATAACGTAAACCTTTTTCGCTCTTTTCGTATTCTTCAACCGCTTCTTCTTCAGTAAGTGGTTTTTCTCCAACAGTTCTAATCCATTTTTGAAGAAATTCTTTAGGAAGATCGAAGTCTGTTTTTTCAATTAATGCTTCAGTAACATCATTCATTAATTGTTGATCACTTTGCTGAGTAAATTGCTTCTCTGCATCTTCTTTGATCTTTTCTTTAAGCTCGGTAACTGAAGTTACTTTCCCTTCTCCAAAAAGTTTATCAAATAATTCCTGATCTAAATCTGCAAGCTCTCTTTTGTTAACTTCAGAAATAGTAAACTCAACTTCGATATCCAGATCGTGCGCTTTATCGTGCTCAACCTTTAAGTGTTGTTGCAAGTCGTGATCATCTTCAAAAAGACTTTTTGTCTTTAAAGTGATAACATCACCAGCTTTAGCGCCAACAAATTTATTAAGATTTCTCTTCCCTTTAATTTTTTCTAACTCGATAGAAGTTTCGTTTTCGATTCCTTCTTCTTCGTTTTTAAAAGTTCCGGCTACGATATCTCCTTCTTCAACTTCTTCCTTAGAAATTAATTTACCGTATTGCTTCTGGATAGATTCGATTTGGCTATCGATCATTTTATCATCAGCAACGATATTATATTTTTTAACCGGCTTTTCTAAGTCAAGATCAACTTCAAACTCTGGCGCAAGACCTATTTCAAATTCGAATGTATACTCATCTTTATTCCAGTCGAAGTTTTCTTGCTCTTTTGGAATAGGATTTCCAAGAACGTCTAATTTTTCTTCAGTAAGATATTTATTAAGATTTTCCTGTAGCAATTTGTTTACCTCATCTACTAAAACAGCCTGCCCGTATTGCTTTTTAACCATTCCCATAGGAACATGACCTTTTCTAAAGCCAGGAATATTGGCGTTTTTACGGTAATCCTTAAGGATTTTCTCTACTTTAGGAGCATAGTCGTCTTTTGCGATATCTACTTTAACTACCGCATTCAATTTATCAATATTCTCTCTGGTAATATTCATTCTTGACTTATTATAAAAATTGGTGTGCAAAATTAAGCTTTTTTCATAAGCCTGCAAAGTTTCAAATTATTGAATTTCAGCAAGCTTCTAATCCTTATCAAGAAGGGAATACAATATCGACTGAAACAAAGAAAAAAGCAGACTAAAAATAATCGCCATAAACCAACCATCGACGCTGAATCCTCCTATAAAGCTATCTGCAAGAAATATAATTATCGCATTTATAATTAATAGGAATAGCCCAAAGGTTAAAATTGTTACCGGTAAGGTAAGAACGACCAATATTGGTTTTAAAATCAGGTTTAAGACCGCAAGTACTACAGCTACTATAAACGCTGTTAGATAACTACTTACACTTACACCGGGTAAAATCTTAGCAAGACCAACCACTACAAGGGCCGATAAAAGAAGTTTTAGTAAAAGTCTCATATTTAATTTAGTTTGAATACCTCAAAATTGCGAAAAAAAAAGCCGGCTAATTGCCGACTTTCTTTATTTTAATATAAGTTTATCATTACTGTACATCATTACTAGGTGTAATAGTGTTGTATTGACCAACATTCACTTTAGGAACCGTAGAACCATAAGTTGCATTTATTTGATCGATAATCTCGTTCGCCATTACCGCATATCCTCTTGGTGTTAAGTGAACGCCATCTAAAGAAAATGCACCACCAGTCCCGAAAGTAGAAGTAACCGAACCTCCATCATAAGCGACACCTCCATTAGCCACTTGGCTAAGCATAGCATTAGCATCAACAAAAGCAAGATTATTGGTTGTCGCAATACTTTTTATGGAAGTATTAAAGGCGTTTGTGGCTTCTAAAATTTCAGTCTGCTCACTTGGTATTAAAACATACTCATCACCTAGCGGATAAGTAATCCCGTTTATTGCAAGTTGCCCGGCCATTTCTTGCGGCACACCTGCCTGAACTAGCTGAGTGAACCGTGTTTCATTAAGCTGCCCAATAACTCTTGAAGAAGTAAGTGTGAATAAATCTTCGGAAGTAGCCTGACGAACCTGCCCAAACTGCTGCCCATATAGTGCAGCCATCGACGCATCGAATCCAGATTGCGTTAAAACCTGAGTTATTTCCGCTGAAAGATTTGTCAATGATTCATCAAAAATCAATACTGGCGAAGCCGCTGTTTCAGAATACTGAATACTTCTATCAGAAACTTGTAAGGCAGCAAAAACCTGATTTAACTGTGAAAAAGTAGCATTTAAAGTGGGAATTTGAGCTGCAAAATCGTCGTTAGCTGCAGGATTAAGTGCATTAAACGGTACGGTATTAAAAAATGCTACATCTGTAACGTCTGGTATATTAATAAGGACACCCTTGGCGCCTCCAGAGATTAAAGTTTGTACTAAACCTGAATATACCTGAGCAAAAACATCAGGATCTGTAATATCATTTGATCCATATGTCCTAGGGTCTAAATTACCTGTCTGATTTACCCCAGTTCCTCCTGAACTTGCATAACCTAAAACATCGTTATTACCTATCCAAAGCGTAAAAAAGGTAGGGTTTTGAGCCATCGCATCAGCCATAATACTTGTTTGAGGTGAAGAAGCAAATCTTACAAAATAAGGATTAGCAAGACCGGCCTGCACTCCTGCTATATTACCATAACCAGCCACACCCAAATGATACGATTTAGCACCAGGAACACCCATATTACTAAAAGGCCCTTCTAAAATATTTGATATATCTGTAGTAGGCGACATTCCTGTATAAACTGAAGGAGCACGCTCCCCATCTTCATCTACTGCTAGCACTAAACGATTATTGAAACCCTGCAATGGTTCGCCGGATAGTAAAAGTCCGCCGGCATTATCATTCATATAAGGAATTGTAAACTCCTGTGTTTCCTGAGTTAGAGCAAATTGTCCCGCCAAAATATTGGGATACGAATTTCTTTGCCCCGTAATATAAAGTGCATTATCTGCATAACCTGCGGTTAACGAATTTCCAAGAGCAACATAATTAGAGAAATCTGCTTCTCCATTAGTATAAACACTTCCTTTTTCATCTATTGGGTTATCTAAATCTGGCTCACAAGAAACTATTCCCAAAGCCAATAAACCAACTACTAAAAATTTATAGTTTTTCATCATTTCCTGTAAGTTTAAATTTTGAAAGTTACCCCAAGACCAGGAACAAACGCCACAGTTTTGTAAGTCCCTTCAAAAGGTACATTTTCTCCGTTTTCCATATAATAATTGTAAGACTCATCTACTTCTTTAAACCTATTGTAAAGGAAAGAAGCATCTATGGAAAGCTTTTCGGTAATATTTACTGAAAGTCCCGCGGTAAACCCATGCGCGTCATTTCTTGGTGTTTCCGGCGCAAAATATCCTGATTGTACAGGAGATTCATCAAAATAGTAACCAGCTCTAAGCGTAAACATTTCGTTAGCTAGATATTGAACCCCGAATCTATAGGTATTCGCATCTTTGTAATTTCTAGGATTCTCTGAATCTGGAATATTTGGATCTTCAAAATCGATATCTAAAGATTGATAAACATCCCAAAAAGCGCGGTTATAATCAAAAGCCAACAACCATTTCTCTGTAAGCTCGTAAGATGCACCGATTGAAAACTCTGCTGGTAAAGGCAGCGATGCATCAAATCTAGTATCATTAAAAGGAGCAAGTGGTGAATTAGGAATATTGCTAAAATCTGCGTCACCATCTTCTGCTTCGACAATAATTTCTGAACGATAGTTTGCTCCTATTCTCAGTTTATCGGTAGGATTATACATTGCCCCAAAAGACCATCCCCAAGCATGAACCCCAGAAGCATCTACAGTTACATTTGCCCGATTTCCATCGATATCGCTAAGGGTTCTATTTAAGTTTCTATTAAAGTTAACCGATCCATTTACATAGATAGGACCACCACCAACACTAAATTTTTCTGAAATTTTTACTGAAGCTAACGCCTGAACATAAATTGCCTGGAGATCGATATCGTTTACCAGATGAGATCCAGACCAATCGGTTGGCCATTCTACAGAACTACCATAAGGCGTATATGCTGCTAATCCTAATGTTAACCAATCTGTAGCTCGATAAGAAATGTAAGCATAAAAGGGAGTTCCTATAGAACTATCTGTTCTGGACATTTGTCCAAATTCATCATTCTGCCAAACCACATCAGAGAATACGGCACTTGCTCCAAAAGCAACATTTATATTATCCTCTAAATACACTAAACCCGCCGGATTAAAAAAGGCCAGCTCTGCATTATCAACCACAGCTACACCAGTATGCCCCATAGCCAGTCTCCGCTGCCCCTGAAGCCCTACTCTGTAACCACCTGCATAAGCCATTGCAGCTGCCAACCCAAAAAGGGTTAGAAATACTAGTTTCTTCATAATAATTTATTGTAGAATTAAGTTTTATCAGGTTTAAAAAACCTATGCTCAAATTTAGTATAAATTACGAATCCTACAACAAAATAGAGGAAAATATTATGTATGCATAATAATTAAAGGTGCTTTTTACAAAAATCGTATTATAGCATTGTAAAAATCATTCTGGTTTTCTGCATGAACCCAATGGCCCGCATTACTTATTACTTCAATTTTTGCTTCTGGAAAATGAGTACGGAGAAGTTGCTCATCTTCAGGTAACCTTATGTAATTAGACTTTTCTCCTTTTATAAAAAGTGTTTCGCCTTTATAAACTTCATCTTTTTCTAAACCTGCTCCAATATTTTCAATCTTGTCTTTTAGCGTTTTAAGGTTTACTTTTAATACATAGTTTCCTTTCCCTTCGCGGTCTAAATTCTTCAGAAGAAAAAGCTGTGTTGGCCTATCGGGAACGTATTCAGAAATTATTTTAGAGGCTTCCTGGCGAGAGGAAAGATTGGCGTCTTCTAACAAGGTTAATCCTGCTAAAATTTCCTGATGATGAGGTTCGTAATATTTAGGAGCAATATCTACGATTATTAGTTTATCTAGCAATTCTGGATAGGTTGCTGCAAAGAGCATCGCTGTTTTACCACCCATAGAATGGCCTAAAAGCACAATTTTTTCCAACTTGTGCTCTTCGATATATTCTTTTAAATCTTCCACTAATAATTCATAAGAAAAATCATCACTATGCGGACTTTTACCATGATTTCGCTGGTCTACCAAATGAACTTCGTAACCATCTTCAGAAAACATTTTACCTAAAGTCTTCCAGTTATCTCCCATTCCTAGAAATCCATGCAAAATGATAAATGGCTTTCCTTTTCCTAAAACATTAGTATGTAATTTCATTTTTGTTCTTTTAAAATCTTAACCAAAATTGGTCAATTTTAATTTACTTTAATTTCTTTAAATATCTTGCTATGGTCTCTTCTAGACCTAAATAAAGCGCTTCTGCAATTAAGGCATGCCCAATAGATACTTCATCTACAAAATTCACGTGTTTTTTAAAGAATGCTATATTCTCCAACGACAAATCGTGACCAGCATTTACACCCAACTCCAAATCGTGTGCAAGTTTGGCACATTTAGCATATGGTGCCACAGCTTCTTCTTTATTTCCGTGTGCAAATTTTTCAGCAAAACTTTCTGTATAAAGTTCTATACGGTCTGTTCCGGTTTCTGCGGCTCCCTCAATCATTTTTTCATCTGGATCAACAAAAATCGAAGTACGAATACCATATTTTTTAAATTCTGAAATTACTTCCTGCAAATATTCCTTATAACGAATAGTATCCCAGCCGGCATTACTGGTAATTGCATCTTCAGCATCTGGCACTAGCGTAACCTGCGCTGGTTTAATTTCCAGGACGAGATTTACGAATTTGGTCACTGGATTTCCTTCAATATTAAATTCAGTTTTTAAAACCGGTTTCAGATCTTTCGCATCCTGATATCTAATATGTCTTTCATCTGGGCGTGGATGCACCGTAATGCCTTGTGCTCCAAATTTTTCGATATCCAAAGCACATTTCACTACATTAGGTATATCCCCTCCCCTTGCATTTCTTAATGTGGCAATCTTATTAATATTAACGCTTAACTTCGTCATAGCTATAGTTTTCTCCTTTCAATAAAGGGATTTGTATTTATAGTTTTTATTTGACATATAGAGCCGTGTGCAATTATAAATTACTACTGCACTACATACTCTAAAGCTTATCTTAAAACTTTTTGTTTTAACAAAAATACAAAGTTGGGTATGGCTGAATGAATTTTATTTTAATTAATTTGCGCTAAAGGACGTGGGATATGAATATGGAAGAATATATTTTAAATGACGTTTCAATTCGTCATTTTACTGACAAAATTGGTGAAGTACAGAAAGATTTTAATCAGCTTACCTATTCTCACTTGCCCGTAGAGAATAACGGATTATATATGGGATGTATTTCTGAAAATGACATTCGTTGCTTTGATGCCGAAAAATCAATTGAAGATTACCAATATGCGCTGGAAGGTTTTTTTGTTAGAAATACCGATTACTGGCTAGATGTACTCGAAACTTTTGCACAAAATGATTCGAATATCCTACCTGTATTAGATAACGAAAATGAATATCTGGGTTATATCGAATTAAATGAAATTATGGGAATTTTTAACGAAACTCCCTTTTTGAACGAAGCAGGAAACATTATTGTAGTAGAAAAAGGATTTAAAGATTATTCGTTAAGTGAAATAAGCCAGATTATAGAATCAAGCAACGTACATTTACTTGGCTTATTTGTGTCTAAAATTGAAAACGATCTTGCCCAAATTACCATCAAAATAAATCCTACGGGAATTACTGAAGTGATACAATCACTACGAAGATATGGTTACAGTATTATCTCCCAACACCAGGAAGATTCATTTAATAAAAATCTTCGAGAACGCTCTAAATATCTGGACAAATACCTAAACATTTAATATGAAAATAGGCATTTACGGCCAGTTTTATCACGAAAACGCCGGCACTTACATCAATCAACTTTTAGAGCTTTTGCAAGAACAAAAAGTTGAAGTTATTATCGAACGTTATTTTTTAGAACTTATCAATAAAAATCAAAGCGTTACGGGGGAATATAGTGACTATGAAACATTCGATGTTTTAGATGACAGTTTTGATCTTTTTTTCACTATTGGTGGCGACGGTACCATTTTAAAATCGGTGAATTATATTAAGAATTTGGATATTCCCATCGTTGGTATAAACACAGGGCGTTTAGGATTTCTATCTACCATTCAGAAAGAGCAAATTGGAGAAACGATACACGCGATTTTGAGAAAAGACTTTAGTATTTCTCCAAGAACGGTATTGCAAGTGGAAACAAATCCAGAATTTAATGAAGAGATCTTTAAAAATGTAGCCCTAAACGAAATAGCAGTTAGCCGAAAGAATACAACCTCGATGATTACAGTAGACACCTGGCTAGACGATCAATATTTAACCTCTTACTGGGCGGATGGATTAATAATCGCTACACCTACGGGATCCACAGGATATTCCCTTAGTTGTGGCGGGCCGGTTATTACTCCAGATGCAGATTCTATCGTAATCACACCTATCGCACCTCACAATTTAAATGCAAGACCGCTTATTATTAAAGATAATACAAAAATCACTTTAAAAGTTAGTGGACGCGAAGACTCTCATCTTCTATCGATGGATTCACGCTTAGCAAGTCTCCCTAATGATACTGAAATTATAATTAAAAAAGCACCCTATACTATTAATCTAGTAGAACTTCACGACAATAGCTTTCTACAGACGCTAAGAAAGAAACTTCTATGGGGAGAGGATAAACGTAATTAGACAATATTTTTTTTAAAACTCTGTTAATGTAATACTAATTAGCTCAAATTATTGCAGAGCAAACATAATTGTTATATTTGCAAACTTTTAAGAACCTATGCGGTATCGAATAGCTTTAGTTTTAATGGTAATTACTTCAGTACATTTGCAATCTCAGACCTATGAGGTCGGTGCCTTTTTGGGTGGCGCAAATTATATTGGTGATGTGGGTAAATCTACTTACATCAACCCAAGTGATTTGGCATTCGGGGGTATTCTTAAATGGAATCGCAGCCCTCGCCATTCCTTTAGGTTTTCTGTTATTATGGGAAATATAGAAGCAGATGATACCGAAAGTAATGATACCCGAAGAGAACAAAGAGGTTACTCTTTTAGTAATACGATTACAGAAGCATCCTTAGGCTTAGAATTTAATTTCTGGGATTTCGATCTTCATAAGGGAACGCCGCAAAGCAGCCCTTATCTTTACACAGGTGTTACTTATTTTAGTGCAGACCACGTAATATTAGATGGATCTAGAGGAGGACCATTGGTAAACCAGGGTACAAACTGGGAATTTGCGATCCCAATGGTTATTGGTTACAAAACAACTTTAACTCAGCGTCTAATTGGAGCAGTAGAAATTGGCGCGCGATATACGTTTACAGATAATTTAGACGGAAGTAATCCAGAGGAATTAACCGACACACAAGATCCTATTCTTACCTTTGGAAATCAAAATACAAATGATTGGTATGTTTTTACCGGAATCACATTTACAATAACCTTCGGGAGAAAACCCTGTTATTCGAGCTTTTAGAGAATGAATTTTAAAGAAAATCTCAACTTAACAAAATTACCTGCGCATATTGCCGTTATTATGGACGGTAACGGTCGTTGGGCCAAAAAACAGGGCTTTTTAAGAGCCGTTGGGCACAACGAAGGTGTAAAATCGGTTAGAGATGTAGTTGAAGGAAGTGCCGAAATCGGAGTTAAATATCTAACTCTTTACGCATTTTCAACAGAAAATTGGAACCGCCCTAAATTTGAAGTTGATGCTTTAATGAAAATTTTGGTTTCTTCGCTAAAAAAAGAAATCAAAACATTACAAAATAATAATATTAGATTAACCGCCATTGGTAATATTGAGAACTTACCAAAAAAAGCGAAAAGAGAACTTTTAGATGTTATCGATAAGACAAAAGACAACTCTAAAATGACGTTAATTTTAGCTTTAAGCTATGGATCCAGAGAAGAAATAACCTCTGCATTTAAAATTTTAGCCAATAAAGTACAAAATGGAACGTTAAAACCAGATGAGATCAATGATTCTTTAATCTCTGAAAATTTATATACCAAAGATGTGCCCGATGTTGATCTTATGATTAGAACTAGCGGCGAACAAAGAATCAGCAACTTTTTGCTTTGGCAAATGGCTTATGCCGAGTTGTATTTTACAAGTATTTTATGGCCAGACTTTAGAAAAGAAAATCTTTACGAAGCCATTTATAATTATCAAAACAGAGAACGAAGATTTGGAAAAACAAGTGAGCAACTTAGTTAGTGCATTTATGACGAAAAATATAGTAGCATTCGTAATAATTTGTTTTACTCTTAGTATCGCTGCCAATGCGCAGGATCTCCCTATAGGAAATGGTAAAAAATATACTTTAGGCGAAATTAAAGTAACTGGATCTACACGATACAACGAGCAAACCGTAATCTCGTTTACTCGACTTAAAAAAGGTGAAGAACTTTACATCCCGGGACAACGTTTAAGTAATGTAATTAAAAAACTTTGGGATCTAGATATGTTTAGTGACATTGAATTTTATATTACTAATATAGATAACGGAGTGGCCGATCTTGAGCTTGTTATTACCGATATCCCAAAACTATCAGAAGTTCGAATTCAGGGAATTAAAAAGAAAAGAGATAAAGAAGAGCTTATTGATGAGAATAAGCTTAAAACCGGTGTAAATGTTACCGAGAACTTAATTACAAATACCAAAAACTATATTGAAAGCAAGTATAAAAAAGACGGCTATTTTAATGCAAAAGTAGCTATCAATACTGTAGAAGTAAAAGACACAACCGGTACCAATCAGGTAAATATGGTTGTAAATATTGATACTGGTGATAAAGTAAAGATCAAAAATATTGATATTATCGGTAACGATCAGATCTCTGATGCGAAGCTGAAAAGAGCAATGAAAAACACAAAACAAAAACGCTTTTATCGCTTTTGGAAACGCTCTAAATTTAACCGCGACGATTATCAAGAAGACAAACAAAACCTGGTTAATAAGCTTAAAGAAAATGGTTTTCGCGATGCGCGTATCATATCTGACAGTCTTATAAAAATAGACGATAAAAATATCGCCCTAAATATTAAAGTTGAAGAAGGAGACAAATATTTTATCGGAGATATCTCATTTGTAGGGAATACAGTTTATACAGATGAATTTTTAGATCGCGCAATGGGAATCAAAAAAGGAGACACTTATAATGGTGTTCTTATTAACGAACGAATCGAAGCGCAGGATCCAAACGCAACAAATATTTCAACAATCTATAGAAATAACGGTTATTTATTCTCAAGTTTCAACTTAGTTGAAACGCGTGTTTACAATGACACTATAGACTTCGAATTACGTATTAACGAAGGTAAAGAAGCGTATTTTGATGAAATTAGAGTGGTTGGAAATAACAAAACAAAAGATCACGTAATCTATAGAAATTTACTAACAAAACCGGGACAAAAATACAACCAACAAGATGTTGTTTCAACCGTTAGGGAATTAGGTTCATTAGGATTTTTCGATGCAGAACAATTAAGTCCTGAATTTATTGATCCAGATCCACAAAGTGGAACATTATCTTTAGAATATAACGTTGTGGAAGCAGGCGCCAGCCAAATCGAACTACAAGGTGGTTACGGTGGCGGTGGCTTTATAGGTACACTAGGACTTTCTTTCAACAACTTCGCTATCTCAGAGATCTTCAATAAAGAAGCTTACAAGCCGGTACCGATGGGAGATGGCCAAAGATTATCTTTAAGGGCACAGGCAAGTACATACTACCAAACCTATAGTCTTTCTTTTATGGAGCCTTGGCTAGGAGGTAAAAAGCCAGTACAGCTATCAACATCATTTTCTTACACAAGACAGTTCTTGTATGACTACCGATCGAGAAGAGCTGACAAAAACCGTAGTTTCGACATTTTAGGGGTTAGTGTAGGTTTTGCGAAACGTTTAACAGAGCCAGATCCATATCTTCAGGTTTCACATACTTTAGGGTTTCAACGTTACGATCTTAATAATTATAATACCGGTTTATTTACTTACGGTGATGGTTTCTCTAACAACTTAACTTACACCTTTGGTATTACTAGAGATAATACAAGATATAACCCAATATTCCCTATTGCAGGATCTGTTTTCAGTATTACAGCTAAGTTCACTCCTCCTTATTCTTTATGGAATGGTGTTGACTATGATGACTTAGAAAACCAAAGAGAATTTCAATTAGAAGACAACGATGGTAATTTAATTAACAGAAATGGTGGGCGTGTTACCGAAGCAAATGCCGTTGGCGATCAGGCGAAAATTGACCAGGAAAAATATAAATGGTTAGAGTTTTACAAAGTGAAATTTAAAGGAGATTGGTATACTACATTGGCTAATTTTGGAGAAAACAAAAACTTGGTACTAAGAACTAATGTAGAATATGGATTTCTAGGTGCCTACAATCAGGATCGTGGAGTACCACCTTTCGAAAGATTTTATCTTGGTGGCGATGGTCTTGGCTCATACAGCCTTGATGGTCGTGAGACTATACGTCTTAGAGGTTATCCCAATCAATCTTTAATTCCGCTAGACAGAACTAACTCTTTAAGCCAGGCATCGAATGATGATGGAGCTACTATTTATAATAAATACTCTCTAGAACTTCGATTCCCGATAACGCTTAAACCTTCAGCTTCTATTTATGCATTAACTTTCTTAGAAGGTGGTGCATCTTATGATAATTTTAGAGACTTTAACCCATTTCAGCTAAACAGATCTGCAGGTGCAGGTTTAAGAATATTTATGCCAGCTTTTGGATTATTAGGTATCGATTTTGGATATGGTTTCGATGCACTGCCAGGACAACCTAATAGCGGTGCTAACGGATGGGAAACTCACTTCATCATTGGGCAACAATTTTAAAATGGCATGATATTTTCTATCTACCAATTATGAAAAAAATATTCCTTATCATACTAACCATACTTTTACCCCTGGGAGCTTTTTCCCAACGCGGACTCAATATTGGTTATATTGACATGGATTATATTTTAGAGAATATTCCGGAATATCAGGAAGCATCAAATCAACTTGATAATCGTGTGCAGGATTGGAAAAATGAAATAGATACTAAAAAAAGAGCAATTTCTGAAATTCAGACCCAGCTTGAAAACGAAAGAACTTTATTAACTAAAGAACTTTTAGAGGAACGAGAAGATGATATTAAGTATCTTCAGGATCAATTGACCGAATATCAACAAAAAAGATTTGGCCCGGGTGGTGATTATATTTTACAAAAGCGCCAGCTAATTAAACCTATACAAGACCAGGTATTTAACGCAGTTCAGGAAATAGCTGAAAGAAGAAAATTTGATTTTATTTTTGATCGAACCTCAGATATTGGTATGATTTATGCCAAATCCAATTACGATATGAGCGATCAGGTAGTAAGAATTATTACAAGGGCTGCTAATAGAGAAGAGATTGAAAGCCGCCAGGATCTTATAGAATTACAACAAGCAGAAAATAGAACTGTCGAGCAGGATTCAGTAATTCAAGCTCGGGAGCAAGCCTCTCAAAATGCCAAAACAGAACGCGAATTATATATTGAAGAGCGAAGAAGAAAACGTGATTCTATGAGAGCTGCTAAAAAAGCTGAATTTGAAGAAAGAAGGGCACAGATATTGAAAGACAGAGAGAGAAGAAGAGATAGTATAAATGCAGCCAGAGAAGCTGAAGTTAGAACTAAGGATACAATCAATTAACAAATAATTACTTTAACACTTAATAATTAATTAAAATGAAACAATTCAAAACACTTTTTATAGCCCTAGCCTTAACATTGGGAGCTACAACATTTGTAAATGCGCAGGATTCTAAAATCGCTCACATTGCAACTCAGGATCTTATCGAGTCTATGCCAGCCTACAAAGAAGCAATGACGCAGCTTGATAAGCTACGAAACACTTACGATGCTGAGATCAAAGATATGATGAATGAAGCTCAAAAAACGCTTCAACGTTACGAAGCTGAAGCAGAAACTGTAACTGAGGAAGAAAACCAAAAACGTTCTATGGAGTTACAAGGTGCGCAAAGAAGAATTCAAGAACGCAGCCAAAAAGCTTCTCAGGATCTTCAGAAAAAACAACAAGATCTTGTAAGACCAATCTTAGAAAAAGCTCGTGGTGCTATTCAAAAAGTCGCAAGAGCTAAAGGATACGACTATGTATTAGACTCTACAACAGGTGCTGGAGTAATCATGGCAGATGGTTACGACTTAATGCCAGCTGTAAAGACTGAATTAGGTATGTAATTTACCTTAAAACATAAAATTCTATAAAAACTGCGCAGATATCTGCGCAGTTTTTATTTTTGGAGTTATGGTAAAAGATAAAATCGGCATATTTGATTCTGGGATAGGCGGCACCTCTATATGGAAAGAAATTCACGAACTTCTTCCCTTCGAGAATACTATTTACCTTGCAGACAGCGCTAATGCTCCCTACGGAATAAAAAGTCGAGAAGAAATTGTGGCATTAAGCCGAAAGAACACCATTAAACTTTTAGAATTAGGCGCTAAAATAATTGTTGTAGCCTGTAACACCGCAACCACCAATGCAATCCAGGAGCTAAGAACTGAGTTTGACGTACCATTTATAGGAATTGAACCAGCAATAAAACCAGCTGCTTTAAAATCGAAAACAAAAACGATTGGCATTCTTGCAACCAAAGGAACGCTTAGCAGCCAATTATTCTCAAAAACTTCAGAATTGTATACACGAGGCCTAAAAGTGATTGAAGTAGAAGGAAATGGTCTTGTAGAGCTTATTGAAGCCGATAAGATTAATTCCGAAGAAATGGATATCTTATTACAAAACATTCTAATTCCGTTTCAGGAACAAGCTTTAGATTATCTGGTTCTCGGTTGTAGTCACTACCCCTACCTGATCCCTAAATTACGTCATTTTTTCAGCAACGATATATCAATCATCGATTCTGGTGAAGCGGTTGCCAGACAGACAAAAGCAGTCTTGGAGAAATTGAAAATACTAAATACTAATTTTCAACAAAAAGGAGAATGTAAATTTTATACGAATACTAATCCGAATGTACTTCAGAAAATAATTAATCCTGAAAAAGAAGAATTTCAGGTAAAGCAAAAAAAATTCTAATTTATTGCGGGACAGTGACAATCGTATCGTTCTCTATTCTTTCCAAAATTATAACCTAGTGTAAGTTGATGGAATCCATTATCACTTAACACCATTGTATTTAATTGATAGCTGAAAGTGTACCCAAAAATAAACTGTTTATATTCAATACCTAAAAACGGTGTGATATATTTCAAACTTTGGCGAGCTACTTCTTCCCCATTTCTGTTATATTCTGAAGCATCAAAACTATGCCGATAAGAAGCACCTATCCACCCAAGGCCAAAATCAAAATCTTTATAAGCTTTTAGATTTGCGTCTACACTACTCTGCGAATTTTGCTCTCGTAACTGAAATAAAACTGAAGGTTCTAATCCCCAATCATCTTTATAGAAATCAAAAACATAACCGGCAGATGCCAAATATTTTCTTTGATTATTAGGAACGGCATCTGAATAAAATAAATCGCGCTCTACAGAAATTATATTCTTAGCTGCAATATGCGCATAGAAATCCATGTAGTAATAAGACATTCCCAAATCCATATTAGCAAAAAAATCGGTTGCATTACGGCCTCCAATTAAAGGATCAAAAACTGTAAACTGAGATTGGTCTAAACGATGCTGAATAATCCCCGCACTAATCCCGAATGATAATTGATTCAGATTGACGTTATCGCGAGAAAACATAAGATGATAAGCAAAAGTACCATAAGCACCCAATTTCGAAAAATAACCGTTTTCATCTCTAAAAAAAATAGTACCTAATCCAACCTTTTCACCTAGTCTTCCATTAACACTTAAAGTTTGTAAGTTGGGTGCATCCTTAACGTCAAACCATTGCTGCCTTGCGGTTAGACGTATCTGATTATAATTAGAAGCGCCCGCCATAGAAGGGTAAAGAAGATATAAATTATCTGTCAAATAATCGGAGTAGGTTGGGATAACTTCTTGTGCTATCGCATTATTGACTGGAAAAACGAAAAATAAGCTTAAAATCAATAAGCCTTTGATTCGTTTAAAAACTATAAAATTAGAGTAAAATTTTATCAAACTATATTTTCAATTTTATATAAGTTAGGCAATAAATCTACAAGATAATTTTTGTTTAGTATTTTTGCCAAAAATTAAGAATAATGGAAAATTACAAAATTAATATACAACATACTACACAAACTCAGATTGTTAAATTTGAAGCTAACAAATTTTTAACCAAGCATGAGAATTTTGAATTCAAAAATATAGATGAAGCTGCAAAATCGCCTATAGCACAACAGTTATTTTACCTTCCCTTTGTAAAAACAGTTTATATCTCACAGAATTTTATCGCTATTGAAAAGTACGACATTGTAGAATGGCCAGAGGTAGAGCAAGAAGTAGCTGAACAAATAGAATCTTACCTTAATAAAGGTGGAATCATTATCAAAAACGATGAAACCGAGCAGAAAAATATTCCGGTAACTGTTTATGCTGAAAGCACACCTAATCCAAAGGTAATGAAGTTTGTCGCCAATCGTAAGCTTGTGCTTCATGCGGCAGAATTTAAAAATATCGACGATGCGAAGGATGCACCTTTAGCGCAACAATTATTTCATTTTCCATTTGTAAAAGAAGTTTTTATTGATGAGAATTATGTGAGTATTAATAAGTTTGATGTTGCCAGTTGGGAAGAAATCACCATGGAACTGCGTGAATTTATCCGCAATTTTATTCAGGAGGGAAATTCGGTTTTAAACAATGATGCCGTTACCACTTCTACGGAAAAAAATAATACAACCGAAGATGCTGCAAAAGCCCCAAAGCCACAAATTAATATTGATGAGTTAGATGACACTTCACAACAGGTTGTAGCGATATTGGAAGAATATATTAAACCTGCCGTTGCCAATGATGGAGGGAATATCTTATTCGATTCTTACAATGAAGAAACAAGAACAGTAAAAGTTATTTTACAAGGTGCTTGTAGTGGCTGCCCATCCTCTACTATGACATTAAAAAGCGGAATCGAAACGATGCTTCGTGACATGCTGAAAGGAAAAGTAGATTACGTTGAAGCTGTAAATGGATAATTTCTTCGGAAATAAAAACAAAAAAGCCGCTTATCAATTTTAAGCGGCTTTTTTATTAATACTAAATATTTATTATAAAGTACTTTTTGCTTCACGATAAAAATCCTGAAATAATTGCAACAAACTCATCGTAGACGTTATTAGATCGCGAGTTTCCAATAACAATCCAAAATATAATTTTGTATTACGAGGACTGGTTTCTGATGTTCTAATCCTATTAATTTGCTTCTGAATTAAGTCTGAAACATAATCCAGTAATTCCTGCTTATCTGTTAGAATTTGATCTATTTTCCCAAATTCGTGATTATTAAATGTATGCTCAATATCATCGAATAAAACCTGCATACGATCGTCAACCTTTTTCAAATCTCTAATCTGATTAAACTTCAGGTTTTTATGATTATTATGAACGTGGTTATAGCTATTACGAGTAATAAATGCTATAGACTGCGTCATATCCTGAAGATAATCCAGAATCAAAATATAAAATTTACTGGCTTCAACAGAGTCATCATCTAGCGATTTAATAAAATAAAAAATATTCCCCTTTAAATCATCTACTTCCTCTTCAAGCTTCCCTATAGCTTTATTATTTTTCTTCAGTTTGCCAAGATCATGATAACCAAGATTATCGACCGTCTTAGTGTACATTCTATTAATCCCGTGTATTACACTAGAAATATTCTCTGAAGTTTCGGTGGTAATTTCATTAATCGTAATAATATCGGTACGATTATATCGCTTATTTTTCTTCTCTTCTTTCGATTTTCTAGAATGCATTATTCCGCTTCTTACCACAAGAACTACGGCTAAAATGATTAAAACAGCTAAGGCTATAGTCCCTCCGTAGTAAATGATACAAGCAAAAATTGCTGCTGCTGTAAATGCTACTAATGCTGTTACAAACCAACCACCAATTACATTAAGTACTCCTGCAACACGATAAACAGCACTCTCGCGATCCCATGCTCTATCTGCTAAAGAAGAACCCATAGCTACCATAAATGTTACATAGGTAGTAGATAATGGTAATTTAAGGTTTGTACCTATAGAAATTAAAATACTGGCCACAACCAGGTTTACAGAGGCTCTAACCATATCAAAGGCCGGAGCATCTAACCTCTTACTTCTAGAAGTATTTTCTGGCTTTTCAAATTTCTTATCTATTTTATTTTTAACCACTTTTGGCACTACGGTAGAAACAGCTCCACTAACTATAACAGAATAGCGAACAATACTTCTGGAAAGCCAATTGGGTTCAAAACGCTCTACTCCATCTCCTTGTCTTGCCAGGTTAACTCCCGTTTCTACTACTGCTTTGGCTTTACTGCTAAACCACAAAGTTACTACCATAACACCACCTGCTATGATTAGCAAAAACTCTGGTGTAGGGACGCTCCCGCTTAAACCGCTCATCAAAAGCTCTGAAGGTAATGTTCCTGAAGATTGATAAGCAGCTTCCCATAAAGTAAAAGATTGCCACGCAGCAATAGGCACTCCAATAAAGTTTACCAAATCGTTACCAGCAAATGCTAACGCCAAGGCAAAAGTTCCTATAACAATAATTACCCTAAGAATATTCAGCTTGAAAATACTCATTAAAAGCTGACTGATAATCGAGAATATTACAAAACCAATAAGTATTATTAATAATGTATTTTCATTTATAAAATTTAGTGTTTCTTCAGAAAGGTAAGTAACACTTTTAAGACCTTTTATAAGGATAAAATAAAGGATAGCGGTTAATGAAGCTCCACCAAAAGCACCTCCAACATATTTCATTTTTTTCTCAAACTGAAAAGAGAAAATAAGCCTTGATATATATTGAACCAGCAACCCTATAATAAAGGCAATAACTACCGCCATTAAAATACCAATAATAATCTCTGTCGCCTTACTGGTATTTATATAATTAGTTAATAATCCTAAATCGCCACTATCTTTATAGATCTTAATTACAGCTATACTTACAGCAGCACCCAGTAATTCGAAAACAATAGATACGGTTGTCGAAGTAGGAAGACCAATAGAGTTAAAGAAATCGAGCAGCAGTACATCTGTAATCATTACCGCCATAAAAATGATCATGATTTCTTCAAAATAGAATTGCTGAGGCAGAAAAATCCCTTTTCTGGCAACCTCCATCAAACCACTCGAAAATATCGCTCCTACAGCTACACCTATACTGGCAACGATTAAAATGGTTCGCATTGAAACGGCTTTAGACCCAATAGCCGAATTCAAAAAGTTGATGGCATCATTACTTACTCCTACCACCAAATCTGTA
Source organism: Zunongwangia sp. HGR-M22 (assembly GCF_027594425.1). Lineage (NCBI taxonomy): Bacteria > Pseudomonadati > Bacteroidota > Flavobacteriia > Flavobacteriales > Flavobacteriaceae > Zunongwangia > Zunongwangia sp. HGR-M22. The sequence goes on along the minus strand of NZ_CP115159.1, from coordinate 435,811 downwards.
ATTGCCAGTGCAAGAAGGGCCACCAGCATTACAATGTATACATCTTCCATAAATCCTATATTTTCAACCAGCAAAAGTCTTTCTTTTTTTTCAAATTAAAAGCGCTCCAAGGTTACCAAAACTTTAATTAATTACTGCCCTCAAAATATAGGCTTTGTACTGATATTGAGAGACAAATATAATGATCTCACCTTTAGATTGTCATTACGAACGTGAAGTTATCTAAACTTCATTGCACCAAAACTTTTAAATTTTACTACCTTTTATTAAAAATAGGTTATGGAATCCCCGCAGTTTACTAATGATTTAATAAATGAAAGTAGTCCGTATTTGCTTCAGCATGCCCATAATCCAGTGGATTGGAGAGCATGGAATAAAACGGCATTACAGGAGGCAAAACAGAGTAATAAGCTAATTATTATAAGTGTTGGCTATTCGGCTTGTCACTGGTGTCATGTAATGGAGCACGAAAGTTTTGAAGACGAAGAGGTTGCTGATATCATGAATGCGCATTATGTTTCTATAAAGGTAGATCGTGAAGAACGACCAGATATCGATCAGGTTTATATGCAGGCCGTACAAATAATGACCGGACGTGGTGGCTGGCCAATGAATATTGTGGCGCTACCAGACGGCAGGCCTGTTTGGGGCGGCACTTATTTTAGAAAAGAACAATGGATAAGCGCCTTGCGCCAAATTAGACAGATTTACGAGAAAGAGCCAGCGCAATTAACTAATTATGCTGAAAAACTTGAAGAAGGACTACACCAATTAAAGACTCTTGAAATTGATGAAAATGACGTAGAATTCTCTCAGGATCATTTGAAGAATTTTTTAGAAATCTGGAAACCATATTTGGATACTAAACTTGGAGGTAATAAAAATGCTCCAAAATTTATGATGCCCACTAATCTGGATTTTTTACTGCGATATTCTTATCAATTTCAAGATACCCAGTTAAATGATTACGTTCTTCACACACTAAATAAAATTTCTTTTGGAGGAATATTCGACCATGTGGGCGGTGGTTTTTCCAGATATGCTGTAGATGCAAGATGGCATGTTCCGCATTTCGAGAAAATGCTTTATGACAATGCACAACTGCTAAGCGTTTACAGCAAAGCTTATAAACTTACTCAATATCCATGGTTTAGAGAGATTGTTGAAAAAACAGCCCTATTTATCGAAAATGAGCTTACAGATAGTTCGGGAGCATTTTACTCTGCTCTGGATGCTGATTCTGAAAATGAAAGCGGAAAACAGGAAGAGGGCGCTTACTACACCTGGAAAAAAGAAGAACTTCAGAAGTTATTAACTTCAGATTACAACTTACTTGCTTCTTATTTCAACATCAATGAAAAAGGATATTGGGAAAACGGAAATTATATTCTTTATAAAACCGAAGACGACAAAAGCTTCGCCAAGAAACATCAAATCTCGCTAGAGGAACTTCAAAATAAAAAAGAGAAATGGACTGGTATTCTTTCAGAAGCACGAAAAAAAAGAAAAAGGCCAGGTCTAGACGATAAAACACTTACTTCTTGGAACGCAATGACGATTACAGGTTTTTTGGATGCTTATGCTGCTACGGGAATTACCAGGTTTTTAGAAATTGCTAGTACGAATGCCAATTTTATAATTGAAAAACAGTGTGGTTCAGATTTTAGATTATACCATTCTTATAAAAACGGAAAGAGTAAGATTAATGGCTATCTTGAAGATTACGCATTTACAATAGAAGCTTTAGTTAAGCTCTATGAGGTTACATTCGATAAAAAATGGATCGATCTGGCGAAAAAGATGCTTCAATATAGTATCAAAAATTTCCATAATGCCGAAAATGGACTTTTTAACTTCACATCTTTAGAAGATGATCCATTAATAAGTACCCCGGTAGAATTCACCGATAATGTAATACCTGCTTCTAACTCAGTAATGGCTAATAATTTATTCAAGCTAAGTAAATTATTGACGAATATGGAATATCAGGATATCACCGTTAAAATGCTTAAAGTTATTTCAGAAAAAATCGAATCCTACCCTATGGGATATTCTAACTGGCTTCAACTATATATGAATATGAGTAATCCTTATTACGAGGTTGCAATTCTTGGCAATAAAGCAATGGAGTATAAAACTGAAATTCAGAAAAATTACAATCCTAATTTGATACTTTCAGGAAGTAAAGTAGAAAGCGACTTGCCTTTACTTGCCAACAGATTTATTAACGGAAAAACCCAAATATTTTTATGCGAAGAGGGCAAATGCCAGCTACCCGAGCAAAATTTAACGAGCGTTTTGAATAATATACAGCTGGTTTAACAAAACTTAAACGAGAATTTCTCGCATTTACTCAAAAAAATTATTCTATTTGTGAAAACTACTAAAAAACTATGAATAAATTAAACGACTTTTCTGCTCTAGCGAAAGAATACGCTAAAAAATTTATTGATTTTCTACCCGACTTAATTGCAGCTATTTTAATCCTAATTATCGGTTTTTGGATCGTAAAAAGGATAATAAAATTCATGAAAAATGCACTGCAAAAAAGAGAATACGATCCTGCTTTAGAAGGTTTCCTTGCTACATTGGTAAACTGGGCTTTAAAAATATTGGTAATTATTGTTGCCATCTCCCAAGTAGGCATAGAAACAACCTCTTTAGTGGCCATTCTTGGTGCTGCAGGTTTAGCTATAGGTCTTGCATTACAGGGATCTTTATCAAACTTTGCAGGAGGAGTTTTGATTATCATCTTAAAACCTTTTAGAATAGGAGATTGGATTGAAGCTCAAGGAGTTTCTGGTAGTGTAAAAGAAGTAAATCTTTTTTATACTAAGCTAGATACCTTCGGAAATCAGGAAGCTGTAATTCCAAATGGTAGCTTGGCAAATGACAACATTGTAAACTATACGGTAAACGGTGTTCGTCGCGAAAATATGACTTTTGGTATTTCTTATGACGACGATATTAAGAAAGCTAAAGAAGTATTGATGAATCTTGTAAAAGAACAGGAAGGTATCGAAGCAGATCCTGCACCACAGGTATTAGTTGGAGAACTTGGTGACAACTCGGTTAATTTTTATGTGAGATATTTTGCATCCAATACTGTATTTTGGGACCTCCACTGGTATATGCTAGAAGAAGGTAAGATAAGATTGGAAGAAGCAGGTATGACCATTCCTTATCCACAAAGAGATGTTTATCTTTACGATCAAACAAAAATGAGTGGGACTGTTTTAAAAGAATCAGAAAAATCTAAAGACAGTTCTGAAGACAAAGAACTATAAGACAGCAGATTATCCTGCTACAAAATCCTTCAAATAATAAGGCTCAAAATAAGCGACATCTTCCATGTCGCTTATTTTGTATTTATCAAAGGCTATAACACACATTTCTTTTGCTGAAGGAAGCTTATCTTCTATAAAAACACCATTAGGATGCTCACAAATTTCTTTGAATTTTGCAACTCCGTTCCCAATGAAATAAACTTTTCCTTTAGACAATTCTTCCGTAAATGATTCTTCAGAAAGTATTTGAGCTTTTGTTTCTCTAACTTGGTTAAATGCTGAATCGAATACTGCGGAATATACTTCCATTCTTCGAGCATCCAGCATTGGGATAATCTGCTCCTGTGATTGTGGAGCTACTTTTTTAGCCAAAGCAGTTAAAGTAGGCACTGAAATTAACGGAATATCCTGAGCAAAACATAAACCTTTTGCGGTAGAAACACCTATTCTTAATCCAGTATAAGACCCGGGGCCTTTACTTACGGCTACAGCATCAAGATTATTGATTTCAAGATTATTTTCTTTGAGTATCTGATCAATAAAAACATGAAGCTTTTCGGCATGCGAATAGCCTTTACTGTTATCTTCTTTTAAAGCAATTAATTTACCATCTTCACACAAAGCAACCGAACAGTTTGTGGTTGCTGTTTCCAAACAAAGAATTATAGCCAAAATTTTAATTTTTTAAACTCTAGTCTTCGCTGTTACCGCTATTTGAGACCTCAACTTTATCTCCAGACTTAAGAGTTTTTGTTACCACATTATAAGGACCGGTAATTACGGTTTCTCCTTCTTTCAGACCTTCTGTAATCTGAATGTTAGCATCGTCCTGAACACCGGTTTTTACAACGCGCAATTTAGCTTCTTCTCCATTCTTAACAAAGACACACTCATAAAGTTTAGAAGGGTCTGTTTCTTTTGCTGAAGCTGGCACTGACCCTGTTTTGGCAGAGGTTGTATCAGATTTTACAACAATAGCACTAATTGGCACTCCTATTACGTTATTCTTTTGGTTTGTGATAATATCTACGGTAGCCGTCATGCCCGGTCTAAAAGGCGAATAATTCTCGTCTCGCCCTTCTAAAAGATCTTGGTAAGATTCTTCTAAAATTCTTACTTTCACTTTAAAATTGGTTACCTGGTCTGTTGTTAATTCACTATCTGCAGAATTAGAAATTTCGGTTACCACTCCTCTAAATTCTTTTCTCAGGTACGCATCAACCTCAACTGTGGTAGAATCTCCTACTTCAACTTTTACGATATCATTTTCATTAACATCAACTTCAACTTCCATATTAGAGAGATTGGCTACTCTCAAAATTTCGGTACCTGCCATCTGTTGTGTTCCTACAACTCGTTCACCTAATTCAGCATCTAATTTAGATATAGTTCCACTCATTGGAGCATAAATGCTAGTTCTACCTAAATTATCCTGAGCTTCGGTCACAGTCGCCGCTGCGCTTTGCATGCTATAGTAAGCAGACTCTTTATTTGCTTCTGCTACTTCGTAATTAGATACTATACCATCCCACTCAGCTTTCGAAATAACTCCTTTGTCGAATAAAGTTTTGTTACGCTCATAATCGGCTTTTGCTTGTTTTAAACTAGCCTGAGATTGTGCATAATTTGCACGAGTATTCTCCATACTAGCTTGAGAACGTTGCAAGCTCGACTGGTAAAGATCTGGGTTAATTTTAACCAAAAGATCACCTTTTTCTACCTGTTGCCCTTCTTTAATAGGAAGCTCAATAATTTCTCCTGAAACTTCAGAAGATAATTTAACCTCTACTTCGGGCTGAATTTTTCCGGTAGCAGATACCGTTTCTACAATATCCAATGGTTTAATTTCCGTAACTTCGATCTGCTTAAAATTACCGCTCTTACCGAACATTCCCGATTTTTTCCCTACAACAAGTAATACAATTAGCAATACTACTACACCAAGAATGATAAAAAGAGTTTTCTTTTTCATTTATAAAATTTTTAAACGCAATCATTTTTAATCATCAATCGTAGATGATCTATTATCTATTATTACTGTAAATCTCCCAACTGGGGTAAATTTAAAATCGTAAATCTGAAACCGGAACTCCAAAGTAAAGCTCCAGTACTTTTAATTTGAAAATATAATCATATTTAGCACGAATCACCTCGCGTTGTGCATTTTCAAAACGTAACTTAGATTGACTAAAATCAAAAGCATTTGTTAATCCTACATCGTAACGTTCTGTAGCATATTCGTTAGCTTGTTCCTGAGATTCTGCTGCAACTAATGCCGCTTCGTAAGCTTCAAAAGCACCAGAGGCATCTACGTAAGCTTGATAAACATTTGCTTCAAGATCTAGCTCTGCCTGTTCCAATTGATATTCTGCTCTACGCGCATCTACCTGGCTTCTTCGTACCTGGTTTCTGGTTGAAAATCCATTAAATACAGGAACGCTTAATTGAAACCCATAAGAAATACCATCATTTAACCATAACTGATCGATAAAAGGACGTGGACCTATCACTGTTGGAACCGCAGGATCACTAGTCTCTGTCACAACAGGCTCTCCTGTAGATTCTACGTAACCAATCTCTGTAATTGAAGTTCCCGGAGGATCAAAATATTCAATTCTATTTGCTCCTGTCTCTCTGGTATTATAATTTACAAAAGCCCCTAAAGTTGGCATATAAGCTCCACGCGCAATTTCAACGTTTTGTTGAGCAATTTCTTTATTTGCCTCTGCAATTTTAATTTCAGAACGTTCTTCTTTTGCTCTTTCAATAATATCGTAAACTGAATTATTTAAAATCTCAGCTCCAAAAATATCGTAGTCATACTCTACAATATCGAAGTTTTCATAATCTTTAATTAAAAGCATTTGCGCCAGGCTAATTAAAGAAATCCTTATGTTATTTTGAGCTACAATAATACGTTGTCTTTCATCGGCATCTGTTGCCTTAATTTCTAAAAGATCCCCTCTTGGCAAAGATCCTGCATCTACCAGCTGTTGCGTACGCTCTAATTGCTCTTGTGTGACTTCATTTTGAGATTTTAAAACCTCTAGATCCTGTTTTGCAAAAAGCACCTGTAAATATGAGTTTGCAACATTAAGCGTAATATCATCCTGCATCTTATCGAGCGAATACTGTGCTGAAAGCTTAGCTAATTTTGCACGCTGTAATTGCTTGTAATTACGAAGGCCATCAAACAAATTGATGCTTGCTGTTACCCCTGCAGAAAAGTTTCTTGTAGTCTGATTCTGAAGCACCCCCGTGGTTACATTTTGGGTTAGACCTGTATTCCAAGAGTTACTGGCATTACCATTTATCGCCGGTAAAAGATTACCTATCGCATCTTTTTTATCGATTTCTGAAGCTTCCACATCAAGCTCAGATTGCTTTACAGAGATATTATGCTCCAAAGCATATTCTACACATTCTTGTAAAGTCCATTTTTTCTCCTGTGCGTTGGTGATGAACCCAACGAAAAGTAAAATGGTTAAAAAACTAAATTTCTTCATAATTAATATTGTAATTGATATGTCTAATGAAAAGTTGAGATGTTACAAAAACTATTATTTTTTAATTCGTAGCAACATTTTGTGCGGGTTTCAGTTGATTCCAAACCTTAATTTTAGCGTCTTTATCAATTCCGCTTTTTACTTCTACATGAATACCATCGCTAACGCCAAGTTGAATGTTTTTGCGCTCAAATTGTTGATTTCCGGTTTCAATTTCTACATAAGGCTGTTGTGAATTGGAGTCAAACTGAACCAGGGCCTCTTTTATAGCAAGAACATCTTCAGCCTTTTCAAGAATTATGGAAGCATTTGCACTAAGACCTGCTCTAATAAAAGTAGCATCAGCTTTATCTAAAGTTCCCTTAATTTCAAACTGAATCGCGCCATTTTCCTCTACTCCTTTTGGGGCGATATAATCTAAAACAGCATCGAAAGTTTTATTTTCGATCGCACCAACGGTAACTTCAAGAGGCAAACCTTCTTTTATTTTCCCTACTTCACTTTCATCAACCTTTCCTTCAAAGATCATTTTATTTACATCAGCTAAAGTTGCTAAGGTAGTTCCGTCGTTAAAATTATTAGATTCGATTACCTGATTTCCCGTTTTCACCGGCACATCTAAAACCATCCCGGTTACTGTACTTCTTATTAAAGTATTGGCAGCAACACCTATCCCGCTTGTTGTTCCTGTTTTTACGATCTCAAAATTTTGTTGAGCAGATTTATAATTTTGTTCTGCTCTTTGATAGGCAACTTCAGTATTATCAAAATCGTTTGCAGAGATTACTCCTTTATCAAATAAAAATTTTTGACGATCATAGAGCTTCTTTTGATTATCTAAATTGATCTTTGCTGTAGCTACTGCATCCTTTGCACTTTGCAATGAAGTTACATTTGGGATCACTCTAATCCTAGCAATTAAGTCTCCCGCCTCTACAGATTCTCCCGCTTCAACATAAATTTCATCAATAATTCCGCTAATATTAGGCTTTATTAGGATCTCTTCTAACGGTACTATATTACCTGTAGCCACTGTTTTCTTGGTTATTGTTTGAGTTGATGGTTGCTCGGTTTGATAAACTACAGGATCTTCTTGACCTTTTTGAAAGTAGTAATACAGCGAACCCAAAAAGCCTATAAAAATTATGGCTAAAATAATGATGGTAACTGTTCTTTTCATTTTTGATTGTATTTATCTTAGGTTTGATTCTATTCGGTTCTTAAAGCGTCTACCGGCTTTATTTTAATTGCGTTTTGCGCCGGGATTAATCCTGCGAGTAATCCTGAAATCACTAAAATTGCCAGCGCAATTAATACCACGCCAATATTTACTGATGGATTTGCAAACATCATTTCTGAAGTATCCACTCCTTCTAAAACTTTATTGATGATGAAAATAACGATGGTAGAAAGTATGATACCTACCATCCCTGAAACAATCGTTAAGAATATGGATTCCAATAAAATTTGCCCTCTAATATTCCAGGGACTTGCACCTAAAGCTCTTCGAACTCCGATTTCATTAGTTCGTTCTTTTACTACAATAAGCATGATATTACTAATCCCAATTATACCAGACAACAACACCAAGGTACCCACAAAATAAGCTACAAATCGAAGTGCAACAAACAATCCGTTTATCCGGCTATACTCTTCATATAAATCAAAATTCCCTACTGCTCTATCATCATCTGGATGCAGCGTATGTCTTGTTTTAATAACATTAAAAATTCGGTTTTTAAGCTCGGTAATAGAATGATCGTCATCTGCGGTAATTGCCATCCAACCCACAACATCCCCCATATTAAAAGCCTGGGAATATGCTGAAAAAGGCACGTAAATTTCCTTTTGCTGCTCTTCTATATCTCCGCCGCCGCTTCCTTTTTTCTTATAGGTGCCAATCACCATAAAGTTGACCCCGTTAATTTTGATGTATGAGCCTAAAACTTCTTCATCTAAATCGTACAAACCATCTTTTACCCCCTCACCGATAACTGCTACTTTTCTCTTTTCTTCAATATCCGAGTAATTAAGAAATCTACCGGAAGTTATATCCATTGGCTGTTGCTTTATAATTTCAGGATAATCGCCATACACATTGTAAGCACCGCTATTAAGACCTCGCACAACATTATTAGCTCCTCCAAAACCACCTAGTTGATTTCTGGGTGAGACAATTGACAAGCCGGGAACATTTTCTTTTATAGCCTCAACATCACTTGTTTTAAAATTATATTCTCTTCCCTTAGGAAGCCCTTTGTAGGATTTGGAAACAGTTCTGGACCACATAAACATAGAATTTGTTGCCATATCTCCAAATCCCTGCTTCACTCCATTTTCTAAGCCTTTACCCGCCGCCAGAAGTATTACCAGTATAAAAATCCCCCATAATACACCAAAGGCGGTAAGCAGTGTTCTAAACCAATTGGAGGTTAATGCTTCTATAATTTCGTCCCAGCGATCTCTACTAAACATATTATTCGTCTCTTAAAGCTACAATTGGTTTTATTCGTGCTGCTCTGTATGCAGGAAAAAAACCTGCTAAAGCACCCGCAACTATCAATATTACAACTGTAGATAGCGCAACGTTAAAATCAACCGTTGGGTTATACAAAAAATCTGTTTGAATTAAAGGACCTGCTAGATCCAACAAAATTAATCCTGCAATTAATCCCGTTAATCCCGCAAAGGAGGTTACAAAAATAGATTCGTGAAGCACCATCCCTATAATCGAAAGTGGCTCGGCTCCCAAAGCTTTTCTTACACCAATTTCTCTAGTACGTTCTTTGACGATAATTAGCATTATATTACTTACACCAACCACACCGGCAATAATGGTACAGATACCCACTCCCCAAAAGAATATCTTGATCATCCCCATAAGATCATAAAATCGCTTAGTATTCTCTAGCATATTGTTTACTCTTATGGCACTGTTATCATCTGGAGCTACCGTATGCTTTCCTTTTAAATAGGTTTCTACCTTATCCGTGAAGCTGTTTGACGCTGCAAGCGCTTCTTCGTAAGTATCTTTAGGTTCTAATGTAAAACTTAGTAAATCGATATTATTAGCACCACTAAAAACTTTTTGTGCTGTTTTGATTGGAACAAAAACCCGACTTTCTTCTCTTTCTCCACCGGGATCGGTATAAACACCAACTACCTGAAATTTGATTCCTGAAATTTCTACGTATTGTCCAATAACATCATCTGAATCCTTGAAAAGATCGAGCTTTACACGATTTCCGATTACGGCTATTTTCGTTGATTCCTCAATATCTTTATGATTAAGAAACCGTCCTTGGACCATACTACTATTTTCGAGAAATTGATAATCTGGATAAACGCCTTCTACTCTGTAAGAACCAGACTCTTTACCATAAGTAATCATACCAGACCAAATACGATAGATTGAAGAATTAAGTTCTAATTCGTTTTTGTTATCCCGTTTTGTAAACTCGTAATCTTCATTTTTCATTTGAATTTGACGGCCAGGATTCAAACCTTTGTATTCTTTGGTAGTTACCCCGGGATAAACATAAATCACATTGGCAGCATCAGATTGAAATTCTTTTTCAATACCATGCTTCATGCCTTCACCAATACCAAGAAGAATCACAAGAATAAATATTCCTGAAGCAACTGAAAGCCCGGTTAAAAACGTTCGCAATTTATTCTTGCTTATCGTTTCGAATATTTCCTGCCAACGCTCTAAATCAAACATTCTGTAAAGCTCTTACCTGATTAACTTTAGTATCATCGATAATTAATCCATCTTTTAGATTAACAATTCGCTTGGTCATTTCAGCAATATCATGCTCGTGTGTTACGATAAGAATAGTTCTTCCCTCATCGTTTATTTTTTGGATAAGATCCATGACCTCGTAAGAAGTTTTAGTATCTAAGGCTCCGGTAGGTTCATCTGCTAAAAGCACTTTGGGATCACTTGCTAAAGCTCTGGCTATTGCTACTCGCTGCTTCTGCCCACCAGAAAGTTGATTTGGCAGGTGATGCATCCACTTGGCGAGGCCTACTTTCTCTAAATAAGCTTCAGCCCTATCCATTCGCTCTCCACGCTTTATCCCTTGGTAATAAAGTGGAAGCGCAACATTATCTACTGCAGATTTGTAATTGATAAGATTGAAAGATTGGAAAATAAATCCCAAAAACTTGTTTCGGTAACGAGCAGCTATTTTTTCGTTTAGATTTTTAATAGCCACACCATCTAATGTATAGGATCCTTCGTCTGCTTCATCGAGCATACCAAGAATGTTAAGCAGCGTAGATTTACCAGATCCTGAAGAGCCCATAATAGAAACGAGTTCCCCTTCAGCAACATTAAAATTTATTCCCTTTAAGACATGCAGAGAATTGTTTCCTGTTTTATAAGATTTGTGTAAATCTTTAATTTCGATCATAACATTTTGATTGATGGTTAGAAGCAAAATGAATGCCTTTAACCATAAGACTAAAATCTTTACAAAATGTTACAGAAATTTTTAAAATTATTAAGAAAAAGAATTTGATTTAAGACTGCGACTTACTTTTTCTATAAGAGCGGTAAATATAGTATCCCAAACCGCCAACGAGTAAATAAGGAAAAACCATTAAATAAAGAATACCATCATTAATGCCTTCAGCAGCGTTTTGAGAAGCTTCACTTTCTAAAACAGCTCTACACATTGCACATTGGGCATTAGAAACCACAGGAATAAATAGTATTATTAAAAACGAAATTATCCACTTTTTGTTAGCTCTTATATTCATATTAAAGTTGTTTAATAATACGGAAACATAAAAACGTAGACCAAAACACCGGTTATGGCCACATAAAGCCAGATAGGAAAGGTCCACCGCGCTATTTTCTTGTGCTTTTCATATTCTGCAGTCAAACCGCGATACATCGTAAATAACACTAAAGGAATTATTATTGCTGAAAGTGCTATGTGTGTTATTAAGATGAAAAAATACACATACTTAAGCATTCCCTCACCTCCATAATGTACGGGCTCATTACTAATTTTGGAAATCACATAACTTACTAAAAATATGGATGACAAAAGAAATGCAGTGATCATTACATTTCTATGAAGTTTATACTCATTTATCTTCATAAAAAAGTAGCCCATAAGCAGTAAAACTGCCGTAGATCCATTCAGCACAGCATGAAACAACGGAAAAGTTCCGGATTCTGTTCCTAAAAGATTATACCTTTCGGGCAAGTTCATTAAAATAAGCACCACTATTGGGATTAAAACCGATAGTGCGATTATAACAGGAATTGCTATTTTGTCTGTTTTAGTTAAAGCTTTTTTCACAACAATGTTTTGATATCTTCAATTAACATATCGATTTGAGGTTCTTCTTCACCTTCAGCAATCGATTTATTTCTTTCTACAAATCCTCTATAGTAAATTAAAGGATTCCCAAACTTATCTTTTCTTGATCGTATATAGCCCTCTTTATCGATCAAAGCAAACATTCCAGAATGTATAAAACCTCCCTTTACGCTTGGATCTTCTCCTGCATAGGTTTGAAATCCTGCGTTGGCCAATTTATAAATATCGTCACGATCTCCCGTCATTAAATGCCAGTTTGGATTGCTTACACCATAGCGATCGGCGTATTCAGCTAAAACTTCAGGCGTGTCATGATCTGGATCTATTGAAAAAGAAGCTATACCAAATTGATCTTCGTGAGATTTTAATTGATCCTGAACTTCAACAAGATTCTCGCTCATTATAGGGCAAATTGTTGGACAGGTTGTAAAGAAAAATTCTACAACGTATACTTTCCCTAAATAGTCTTGATTACTGATGGTATCACCATGCTGATCGATAAATTCAAAATCTGGCGCTTTTCTTTTTTCTCCATTCAATTCAACAAAACCAACCTCGGGCGATTTTTTTGATTTTTTCTTTGTTCCTTCTTTGTTAAGTCGATCTGCAGATACGACCTCACCATCTTTAACCCTATCAATAATTTTAGGAATAAAAATAATCCCGAAAATTAAGATAACAATGGTTACACCTATGTACGAATATTTCTTCTTCATTTTACCGAATTTCTATTATAATCCTAATAATCTCGATCTGCATTATTCTTTTTTAAAGCCAATCTGTATTCCGCTAAAATCACCTTAACATCATCATTCATTTTATTGGTTAGTTCAGCAATATCCCTAGAATCATAACCATAAAGATCTTTACCGTCATCATCATCTCTACCACGTAAATTACCAGCTTTATCTACAATAAAAACGTAAGGAGAATATAATTTATCAGAAAGTTGATAGGGACTTTTGAAGCTTTTAAATACAGCTTTAATTTCTTGTGAGGAACCAAAGATAAATTTCCATTCTTCTGCATTAGTTATGCCTTCAAATTCTTTTGCAAAAGCTTCAGCATCTTTTCTTGCGCTTTCAGGCAGTATGATTACAAATTGAAAATCGTCGAAACCATAATACTTCTCTAAGATTTTCTTATCCAAATTAAAGGTATTTCCTCTAAACTCTTCAAGATTACTCCCGAAGAAGGCTACTACACTAATATGCTCTCTTAAGGCAACCGCATCCCCATTATAGGTAGACAAATTGGAAATTTCTGTCACATTCTCTGTTAATACCGGCAACTTGGCAAAATTATTCTTACCTGAGGCAAAAAAAAGATAGGCTATAATCGGGAGTGCAAAGAGTACTGTAAGTACAAAAAATTTCTTCATAACAGCAATTCAGAAAAGGAGTACAAAAATAAAAAGACGGTTTTACAAAACCGCCTTTTCTTAACATTTTAACTTTTGGATTATATTAAAAATCCCAAGCTATATAACCGTTTTCATATACTTCGTAAATATATCCTCCTTCGGTTAAAAGTATAAAGATTAAATATATTGCTAAAAAGATACCAGACCAAACTACGGCTCTTCTTAAGCCTTTAGTTTCGTGTTCCATGTGCATAAACGCCCATGCTATATAGTATGCTTTGTATAAGGTTAGAATAATAAATATCCAGTTTAATAGGTGCATACCTATTACCGTTGTTTCAGTTAAAAAAGGAGGTCTTAAAATCCCCAATATCACCTCCACAATGGTTACTACTGAAAGAATTGCAAATACCTGCCATATTCTTTTTGTACTTGATTCGTGCTGATGTGCTGTATTATCGTGTGCCATAATCTCTTCGCTTCAAAAAATTAAACAAGGTAAAAGAAAGTAAATACAAATACCCAAACTAAATCTACAAAGTGCCAGTATAAACCAACCTTTTCTACCATTTCATAACTTCTTCTTCTCTCATAAGTTCCAACAATTACATTGAAGAAGATAATAACATTAATTATTACTCCAGAAAGTACGTGAAAACCATGAAAACCGGTAATAAAGAAAAAGAAATCTGCGAATAAAGGTGGACCATATTCATTCTCTGTTAAATTAGCGCCCTCAACAATACCAACTGCATTATTATCTAACCATTTTTGAGAATCCCCTCTGGATAAAATGTTTTTTTCTCCTTCTTCGTTAAAATCTAGAGTTCTTATGAATAAATTATCGTTAGCTGCGAAGCCTTCTTTTATTTCTTCTAGTGTAAATTCAGAAACTGTTGATTCACCTTCAAACCAAACACCGGTGTTGTTGGCATGAGTTACTCTTTCTCCTTCGTGTGCTACTGCAATATCTTCTAAAGCTACTCGATGACCTTCACCATCTACAAATTGAAGAATTTTACCTCCTTTAGTTTTTAGAGCTCCATATTCTCCCTGAATAAAATTAGTCCACTCCCATGCCTGAGAACCAAGGAAGATCAATCCTCCAATAATGGTTAAAAACATATAAGTAGTCACTTTACCCTGTTTCATTTGATGACCAGCATCTACAGCTAGCACCATTGTAACAGAAGAGAAAATAAGAATAAATGTCATTAATGCAACGTAGTACATTGGTGCATCTACCCCATGTAAAAAAGGAAAGTGATTGAAAACCTCATCGGGTATTGGCCAAGAATCTGCAAATTTGAATCTGGAAAACCCATAAGCTGATAAAAAACCTGTGAATGTAAGTGCATCGGAAAGGATGAAAAACCACATCATCAACTTACCATAGCTGGCTCCAAGTGGCTGGTTACCACCGCCCCAAGTTTTACCTTCGGTACCTGTTCTAACAACAGTAGCGTCCATAAGAAGAAGTCATTTAATTTTAAGTGATGCGCAAAAATACGCAATTTTATTATCTAAAGAAATATAAAAAGAAAAACAGGTAAACCCACAGTAGATCAAGGAAGTGCCAAAAAGTTGCACCAAGCTCTAATCCAAGTGTTTGCCCGTTGTAGTAGCGCTGTTTAAAATGATTATAAATTAGCACTAAAAGCACAACCAAACCTCCCGCCAAGTGGGCTAAATGCGCTAAAACCAACACATATATAAAACTTGTCGTAATTGTACTTTCACTACCAGTAAAATAATAGCCTTCTTCTACAATACTTGCAAAACCCTGAAATTGAAACACTACAAAGACAGAAGCTAAGACTAAAGTACCAATTAAAAAAGCAGTACCATTAGTTCTATTTCCTGCAATTATATTCTTTTTCGCTAAAAACATCGTGATACTACTAACCACAATAACAATAGTACTCCATATGAAAGATTTAGGTAAATCAAATTCCGTAAGCCAATCAGGTCTACTTTTACTCACTACGTAAGCACTCGTAAGACCTGCAAACATCATTACCATACTAATTATAGCAAACAGAAGCATCATCTTTTTTGCACGATTCTTTCTATCTTTCTCACTTCCTCTTGTTAAATCCATTCTCTTATAAATTTATCCAAAACATAAACAATTTGTAATAAAGTGATATACGAAACACTAGCAAGCATCAAACGTTTTGCTGCTTCTGCCGTTTTCAATTTATAAAGTTTTAGCGCATAATAAAGCATCCCCAATCCTAGAATTAAAATAATAATTCCCGAAACCGGTGTAAGATATAATCTACCTGTCACACCAAATACCGGTATCAAAGAAACTAATATTGTCCAGACTGTATACAAGATAACTTGTATTGCTGTTCCCTTATCTCTTTTACCAGTGGGAAGCATAAAGAATCCTCCCTTTTTATAATCATCATATAACCACCATCCAATTGCCCAAAAATGCGGGAATTGCCAAAAAAACTGGATCATAAATAGTGTACCTGGCTCGATACTAAAATTACCCGAAGCTGCTACCCATCCTAACATAAAAGGAATTGCACCAGGAAAGGCCCCAACAAAAACAGATAATGGTGTTTTAGTTTTAAGCGGAGTATAAATACTTACATATAAAAATATACTAATACCGCCAAACATGGCTGTTTTAGGGTTAATAATATATAGCACTACTAATCCCAAAATAGTAAACAGGCTTGCGATAATAAAAGCACTGGTAATCGACATTCTACCTGCGGGAATAGGGCGATTTTTTGTCCTATTCATCAATGCATCAAGATCCCGTTCAATTATCTGATTATACGCATTAGATGCACCAACCATGAGGTATCCCCCAATAGCAAGAAGAAGTACCGTTACGAAATCAACAGTTTCAGCACCTAAAAAATAGCCAGCAACAGAAGAAAAAACCACACTAATTGCAAGACGCATTTTGGTTATTTCCTTAAAATCCGATAATATTGAAGTGGAAGTACTATGTACGCCTGCGCTGCTCAAAAACTACTTTTTACAATTGGCGCAAAGATACTCCTTAATTAGGTTTTGGCAAGGCCGTACAATTGTTAATTTTTTAGCAAGCTTAAAACTCTAGTAATCGTAGTACCAGTTAAAAATATCTGTACGTATTCCAAAGTTAAGCCAAGTGGTAGAAATATCGAAGTTATTCACTGTATTCATGTCGGTATTCATATTTCTATAAATAAAACTACCGTATAGCTTCAAATTGGTTTCCGGATTAATAATGTACCCTGCTTCTAATTGACCAAATAAGGAAATACCAGTGTTACCCTGCCCTATCTTCACACCATCATCAAAAGGCCTCTCTCTATAACTTCGGTAAATATTTTCTCCATATGAAAAAGGGTCTTCAAAAGAATTATAGTCAAAACCCCTTTTTCCGTAGATCATTTTTGCCATTCCATACCAACGATCTTTCTTATACCTACCAATGGCAATTATTTCTCTAAAATTCGCTCCCCATAGATGCGCCATGGATTGATTGGCATGGCCATAGTTTAAAACGGGTTTTCTATGCGAATAAGTATAAGGTCGAACCTGATTGTATTCTAACTGAAGGAAAAGATTAGGAACGTCGAATGCATTAAAGTATTTCAATCCCAATTGATAACCCAATTTATTCTTCCAACTCTTTTTCCCTCCAAAAATATCAGAAGAAGAAAATTCATCAATAATCCATTGCCCATAAGCATTTAACTGATTATTAATTTTATATTTTGCCGTAAGCCCTATTAAAGCATTACCCCCGTTAGGTCCCGTAGAGAATTCTATCGCTCTGTAGAAAATAACTGGATTCAAATAATTAAGATCAAAACCTCGATCATTATCACTCTCCCAAATTACAGACTCAAACAAACCAATATTAAGACGTTTTGTAACATTCAAACTTAAATAATGATTAGCCATGAATTTAGTTTTAAAACTACCATTATCATTAACCTCTGGACGCACATCGCGTAAAGACATCCAGGTATTGGTATATTTCAATTTCCAAAATTCAGTATCTAATTTTAAATAAGGGAAAGGAGAAGCAACATCACTCATCAACAAAGAACGATAACCATCTCCTATAAAATTTTTACCATGCCCGAACTGAACATTAAAAAATTTTGAAGGACTATAGGAAATATAACCTTCAGCAACAGGATAATCATAGGCATTATCTCCAAATGGCTTCGCAATTCCACGTGCAGGGATGATAGCTGGATCGCCACCAGCCGGCCGAAGAGACTCTGCCCAATTATTATAATATCCAGCAAACTGGCCTTGATTTTCGTAGACTACCGCATAGAAATTTAGATTCTTGCCAAGCCCACCCTGAAAAATAGCAGCTCGAGTATTATTGTAAGTATAGTCTCTGCTATCATCATTAAAATCTTTACCCAACTGAAGATCTAAAGCAAAATCGAATGTAAACCAATAATCATCAGCCTCAAACCGAACCATATGCTCATTCCAGATTTTACGCCCCACTAATGTTTTTCGATCTTGAAATAAACGTCTTGAATCTCCCTCTAAATCGTAATATTCAGAAACATCTTTAAACAAAAATGGTTTTGAAGCAGTATGCGTATTTGTTCCTATTTGGTTAAGTGCCGCATCGAATCTGGAATAATATTCGTGAGAAAGCGGAATATTGATATTGCTATTATAACGAGGATTGGTGAAGATTTTAGATTCAATTGAATCATACTCATTGGCAGCCTTTACCAATTCGTTTTCAGTAAAATCTTCTTTATACTCCTGAGCGATTACAGGAGCTTCAACTGAAGTGATATTTTCACTACGCACTTCTTGTATTAAATTGCTTTCCAAAGGAACATTAATAGGCAATCGAAATTGCATATAAGTGGGCTCTGCATTGTACATTGCCGGCTGGATTTGCGGCAAAAGAGAAAACACTCTTTCTATTTCCTTTTTTAAGCTTTCATAGGCTGCATCAACGTAAATTACACGAAAAGCCCCGTTTCTGTTTACTTCAAAAATCACAGTAATTTGTCCGTTATACTTTTTCTCTTTTAAAGCAGATGGCACTTGGAAACGCTCTACCACAAATTCAGTTAAAGTAGCATTAAAACAAGCTTCAGAAGCACTATAGTTCACAGTTTCACACTCCGGAAAAACGGGATAAACCTCAGCATTCTGAGAATACAAACCACAAAAAGAGAAGAATAGAATTGGAAGTAGAAGATACTTCATACCAGGATAAAAGATTTTTCGGGTCGAAAGATACGCTATTTAACGCTATCCTGAAATAAAGAAATCCCGGATTTACCGGGATTTCTTAAAAATATTATAAAAAGTAATTTTTTTAATCCTGAATTTGGAAAACAATTGGTAAAGAATAAACCACACCTACTGGCTTACCTCTTTGTTTACCAGGTTGCATTTTAGGTAATTTGTTAACAACTCTAGCTGCTTCCTGTTCTAATCTAGGGTGTGGAGCACGAGCTCTAACCTCGGTAATATTACCTTGTTTATTAATTTTAAACTGCACAATTACTCGCGTAATACCAGATAATCCAAGCTCTGACCCTAAATCTGTATCGAACTCTTTAACTACAAATTTCTGAACTTTTTCACTCATACAAGCTTTACGCTCATCATTGTTCTTAAGGTTCTCACATCCTGGGAAAATTGGCACATCTTCAATTACAGAGAAAGGAACATCTGCAACCTCTTCTTCAGAAGGCGCTTCAACCACTTCCTCTACCTCTACGATGTCTTCAAGACTGGTTTCTGTAGATTCGATTTCATCTTCTTCTACTTCTTCCTCGTCTTCCACAACTTCGATTACCTCTGGCGCCGGTGGTGGTGGCGGTGGTGGTGGAGGCGTGTTTTGCATTTGAGTAATTGGAATTTCTTCGTCTTCTAATTGATCCATCTGTACCATTCCGGTGTCGATATCAGACTTGTCATAAGTCTTCCATTCGATAGCCTGCCAGGTTACAAAAAGAACCAATATTAGACCTAATTGAAGAAACAATACGCTTCTTCTGGACAAATCTGCTTTAGGATTTTTCTTAGGTTCCATAATGGTTATTGATTAATAAGGTTTGCTAAAATAAATATTTTTTCCAAAAAATTAAACAAATATCAGTTTTTAACCTTTTTGAGTGGTCCCTCAAAAGCTAAAAAAAGAAATGATGCTATTAAAACACCGGTTGAATTTGCGACAACATCCCACCAGTCGGCTTGTCTATAACTAGTAAGCGTCCCTTGTAAGACCTCAATTAACATACCAAAAGCAATACAAGCTAAACTTATTTTAACTACTGTCGACTTATATGCTGTTTCTGTATTAGATTTTAGAAAAAAAGCCAAATTCCAAAACACAAACAACATTAAATAGGCAGATGCATGTAGCATCTTATCGGTTACACTAAATCCTCCTACTTCAAATTCTGGTGTAATTTTATACAACGAGAAAAAAAGCAGCGTTGCCGTGTAAGCTCCTGCCAAAAAAAAGGCAATTTTAGCCACCGATTATTTCTTTATATTCTTGGGCAGTAAGAAGATCTTCAAGTTCAGAAATTTCAGAAAACTTAATCTTAATCATCCAACCGTCGGTATAGGGATTGTTATTTACCTTTTCCGGCTCATCTTCCAGACTATCATTAAACTCAATAATCTCTCCCGTAAGTGGTAAATAAAGATCTGAAACTGTTTTTACAGCCTCTACGGTACCAAATACGTCTTCGCGGTCTAGAGATTCGTCTACAGATTCTACCTCAACGTAAACAATATCTCCCAACTCACCTTGTGCAAAATCTGTGATACCTACAGTTGCAATGTCACCATCAATTTTAACCCACTCGTGGTCTCTGGTGTACTTTAAATCCTCTGGAATATTCATAGTTATGTTTTATATAGCGACAAAGTTAATTTTTTCGGGTAATTGTTCAAATAGGCAAACACTAATTTCCGAAATTATATCGTAATGTTATCCCTGAGCGTATTGTAGTTTGCGGAAAAGCCGTCGAAACTGCATACTCAGAGAATGTATGCTCATAATAAAATAAAGCCGTTAGATTCTTTGTAATCGCATAATCGGTCACAAAATTGATCGACCAAATGTCCTGCCCGGCAATTACCTGATTATTCAATAAATCTAAATAGCGTACAATAGTTTTATTTCTTCTATAAGAAACGTCTGCTTTAAAATTTAAATCGCTACTTAAAACCCGGCGACGACCACCAAGTGCTGTAACAATTTTCATATCCTTTAAACGATACCCCATTCCTAAGGTATATTGATTTCCTGTAATCTCTGTTAGAATATTATTATCAAAACTTAAGGAAAGCTGTCGATCTTTTTCTAACCTTCCTAAAAACTGGATATTATTACTTGTTTCAAGATCAACTTGCAGGAGCGGTGTAAATAATTCTGAAAGTACAATATTCGAAAACAAGGTTCTATTTTTAAAATCTCCGGCCTGATTGGTCTCAAAAGGATTCTCCTCATCGTAATCCAAATTGGTTTGAAATTGGTTGATGGTATAATTGGATTTATAACCATGGCTAAGTGAGAATCGTCTAAAACTTCTTTTAAACCATTCCAAACGCATTAATCCAGTATACTTAAGATTCCAGTTAGGTAATGGCACATCTCTAAAAGCACCAAGCTTTACATTTTCTGCGGAAGTTCCGGAGTATGCCGAAATGAAAGCAGGCAACAATACTGCCTGATTGGTTTTCCCCAGACCTACAGGATATCCCGATTCATCTACATTATTAGGATCTAAACCTTTTTCTACAGCGAGTCTTCTTGCAACTTCCAATCGATTTTCTCTAAATTTCTGGAAAGTTTCTGAAGACCGCTCGTCACTTTGCTTAAAGGCAGTTTTTATTAAAATCGTTGAAATATTGAAGTTACCAAAAGTGTATGGCGTTAAAGATTGATATTCTAAGCTTTGTGGATCTACCTGAAAATTTTCAGAAAAGGTTTCAGAATACAATTTCTTTCCTGTAAGCTCTATAGTTAAATCTGGCAAAAGGTCTACCGACGCTTGCGCACTTAATTCTTCATTTTCTATGGTTGTAAACTGCTGATTAAAATTTTGATACAAAGTTAACCAACCTCTCCTTGCAGCTTCGTAGCGAATTTCATCCTGCATCCCAAAAGTAAATCCTGCGGAAGGTTTTAAAGATCCCATAAATCCTATACTACGAGTATAACCAGGCAAGAAGGTTCCTTGATTATTTCGATAATTAACCTGAAGTCGCTTTACAGCTGTTACAACATCAATAAGCGTATTTACAGCTTTATTACCCGAAGCACTTTTACTGGAACGCGCTGGTTTTTCATTAGCTCCTGGCGGCTGCAGCGTAGGTACTCCCAAACTACGCTCGGCGATAGAAGTTCCTTTTTTAGCATCTTTCTTACGAAGCCCTACGTAGTTATAAAGTTTTTGCAAATCCATATTTGCAGTTATTTGATGCGAATTTGAATTCTGAACAGAATTACCAATATCAGGAACACCATCCAAATTTTGTAAAATACGCGACCCTCTTTGCCACTGGAAGTCTCCGGTATACGAATAAGACGTCTTTAAAAATTCAAAAACTGGTATTTTATTTAGCGGAACCTCATAATTAAGTTGAAGCGTTTGATAATGGAAGTTAGGTTCTCCTACATTAAAATAGTCATCCCAAATTCCAATCGTATTATCGGCATTTCCCTCTTCGTCGATATAATTTCTTACAATCCTGTTGTTAGATGCATTAAAACTGAAATTTAAAGCTTCGGTTAGATTATAATTAATCCCATATTCCCAATCAAATAAATAATTTCTTTGATAAAGCGTAGGGATTCCAATATCATTATCGCTCAATTCTAAAGATCTAAATTGTTGCTGTGTATACTGTCTAAGATAATTTGCACTGGCATTTATATTGGTAGGCAGGAGGTTTAAATTGAAATCTTTAATCAAAGAGAAATAATCACTACTATCTAAAGCCGTAATATTTTTGAAAGGCTCTACTTTTTTAGGCGCAAAATTGAATTGATACGTAGCACCCGTTCTTACATTTTGATCTAAAGATTCTTCAATTTCAAAATCACGATAATCAACCTGATTATAAGAACCCGAAAAAGCAAAATTCTCCACGTCGTAAGGCTGTGGTTTAGATTCTCCTGTACGTTCTTTTCTTAAACCTATAAGATTTATACTCTCACGCTTAGTATAAGTTTGCGATTGCTTTTTAACGCGATCTCGTTCTTCAGGATTAGTTATAGCTGCAAGCCTATTATCTAACTCGATATCTAAAAATTCCTGATCGTATTTTGGCGTAATCAGCTCTTCTCCCCTACTATAGTTTACCGGAATTTTGAGTCCCCAATTTTGCGGCAGCAATTGCCCCATATTTAGATTGGTTACAAAATCATATTGCTCTGCATCTTCCCTGCTTCGCTGATTAGGCCCTTGATCTAAAGTTCCAAAACCAACAGTACTTTTTCTTCCGGTTGCAGAAAATGTTGCAAAATCGGCCAAATTCGTATCGATATTTAAAACTCCGGCCCATCCACCTTCGTTATCCAAATCTGAAAGTCGCAATTCATTAAACCAAACTTCCCCACATATATCCTGCAAACTTTTACGATCTGCACCGTTCTTTACTCCGAGCATTATTAACCTTACATTTCCAAAACTCGGATTTCCTTTTACACCAATTCTTAACCTTCCGGCTTCGTAAGCATCCTCGGGATTTCGAGGCTCTAAATTCTCATCGAAGAAATTAAGACGAGTAGTATTATAAGCCGGATCTCCCAAAACTGCAGTTTTTACTTGTTGCAGTAATTCTAACGGAAGATTTAACCTATTTAATTCTGGCCAAATTTCTGTAGGATTCACACTACCGGCCTGAGTAATAGATAACGGAATTTCAATTTGATAAAAATTATCAGTAAAATCGGTTCCTATTCTTAAAAACGCAACCAACTCGCCATCCAATGGCGATGTTTGGCCCTGTAAAGCCTCGGCATGTAAGAACATTTCCAAATTTTTATACTGACGCATATCTATCTGGAAATTTTTATAAACAGCACGAGCATCCTGAGGTTGTAATCCGCAAACACTCATAGATAGAGACTGCTCATTTTGTCTAATATTAGTGTTATTTTGATACAGTTCTTCTCTTACTACACCCGGAGGCAAAACATACGGAATTGGCTCCCGGTTCTCGTTTTCTTCAATATTTACTGCGGTAACTTCAAAAAGCACATTAGAATCTTGTGGTAAATTACTTTCTTCATCTAAATTACCATTGTAGCGACGATAATCTCCACGCACCAATTCCATCGTTCCAAAACGTAGTAAAGTTGGTTTTTCAAATTCAGTAAGAAACATTCTCATAAATCGGATAGAACGATAATCTGCTATTCCCCCGATAGCATCTGTAGGCTCGTAAATTGGCACTTTAAATTGCACCCATCTTACCTGCTGGGTTTGGCCATTTAAAAGCGTTACACTTAGCTCTTTGGTATCAGAGATATATTCATTATTCTCGCTATTCATTCCGTTAAAAAAAGGAACTTCGTATTGAAAATAACTGTCAATCGTATTCATAGTATTATCACGATTAACATCTTCTGTAGTTGGCAAAGTAGTATTCCCGCGATCGTTTGCTCCTGAATTGTCTGGAGAGTTTCCATCTACACCATTGTAATTTTTATATCGCTCTCTAATGCCACCATCTACACTTAAAAAATATTCGTAATTATCTGCTGAAGGATCGGGAAGATTACCAAAATCTGGGAATTTTAAAGCTTCCTGAATATCATCCAAACCATCATAACCTACATCTTGATTTTCTCTAGCTTCTCCTTCCGAACTGAAAGCATAAACCAGTGATTGATCTGAAGGAACTCTACCATAAGTAGTTTCTATAGTATTTAAATCTGAGCCATCTACCGGCAATCCATTTTCGTACTGTTTCCTACCATCTTTTAAAACATCTTCACTAATATTCCCTAAATTAAATACAATCGTACCGTCGTTATTTACATTATCAGGATTGTCCTGGTATAAAAATGGGTCCATCACCCAAAACTGAATATATTCTACATTAGATTGTTCAAAATTAGTAGTATTAATACCGCGCATCATTCCCCCAAAATTACCTGCTGGGTTAGGGATTGTGTTCCCTCCAGCAGCAGCAGGATTGTAGTTATACGGCCCTCGCTCTTGTGGATTATAAGCCACATCCATGGTATAAATAACCTGAGCCTGCCCCTGGACTACATCTGTATTAGGAAAAATCTCATCTACAGTTACCCTACGTGTTGCATAACTACTAAGATCGGCATCTGAAATACCACTAGGACGCTGACTACTATAAAAAATTGGATCGATAGAGTACCAGGCAAGTTTTGCCCTGCGATCGCCAACACTTAAGTCGCCATTTGCCAACTCTCCACCAAAACCAATTGGTACACTAGAAAGCTCCCAACTAAGAGGTGTACTGATATCTATAGAAGTTTGAGCAGCTTCAAAATCATCTATATATGTTGTTGCTTTGCCATCAAAATCATTAACTGCTGGCGCACCTGGGAGTAAGTAAGCAAATTCACCTCTTACCGACACATTCGATTTTACATCGGTATCAATATTTGGCAATTTATTCACCAATCTTGTGAGAAAAGGAACTTCTTTGGTATAATTGAAATTGAATCCCAAAATCGTATTGTTAATGGGCTCGTAACTATAGTTTGCCTTTTGCGTTAACGGGCGTTCTCTAAGATTTAAAAATGTACCTGCAAAGATCAAATCTTCATTAAACTGATGTTCTACATTTATCCCGGTAAATCTTTTAGATTGTTGCCCAAATAATGCATTACTTTC
Organism: Zunongwangia sp. HGR-M22; assembly: GCF_027594425.1. Classification (NCBI taxonomy): domain Bacteria; kingdom Pseudomonadati; phylum Bacteroidota; class Flavobacteriia; order Flavobacteriales; family Flavobacteriaceae; genus Zunongwangia; species Zunongwangia sp. HGR-M22. The sequence goes on along the minus strand of NZ_CP115159.1, from coordinate 410,458 downwards.
AGTATTTACCTGAATTGGCGTATCTGAAGCTAAAAGTGCTTCATCCAAAATCTGTACTCTTCCCAAATCGTAATTCACTACATAATCCACACCTTCTTGCAGTAATCTACCACCAGCTGTAACCGTAACCGAACCTTGAGGAACATTATAACCTATTGGAATACCTTCAAAATTTGCCGATTTGTAACGTCCTTTTAACTGAAATTTATTTTTATCTGCATCTTCTTGCTCTGCCTGCGTTTTAGTAGTACGATAAAGTGACCTGAAAACATACTTATTCTGATTGCCATTCCAGGTAGAAGGTTCTGAGTAAATTTCCTGATTATTATTTGGTGTATTATCTAACTTTTCAAATAAATATTCACCAAACGGTTCAACAGAGGTAAAAATTACCAGTCCATTTTGGACATCTACTGTAAAACCGGGTACAAAATCAAAAAATCCATCCCCTCCATTTATTGGATCATTATTGGTATTCAGATTATCTAAATTGAAAACACGTAAGAGTGGTGTTTCAACGACATCCTCTGGCAGCGGAACTGAAGAATTTTCAGCTTGTTTAATATAATTTAAGGGCTGAGGATCGGTATATAAAATATTTAATCTAAAATCTGAAGGATCCAAATCATAAGCTCCCAGGCTATAAATGTTTTTCATCATCAAATCCCAAACAGGCTCGTTCACATTTGTGATGGTACTTTTAAGCATTTTCACCACTAAATTTTGGCTTATCCTGGCATCGTTTTGTCCTTGCTGTTGTTGTGACTCGTCTCCCGTCGCATTTACTCCATCATTTGCAAATTCCCCAACCTGAAATACCTGCCCGTTTACCGTATACTGAAATGCTACCGCTAAAACCTCATCATTATTTAGTCTTTGGTTTAAAGTAATGTATCCCAAATCCTGATTTAATGTGTACTCACCAGGATTCAACTGCCGTGCATTTTCCAACTTCACGTAATCTATTCCTTCTGAAACCTGAACATTGCCAAAACCACTTTCTACGGTTGAAATATCACGAATGGCCGAATTTAAAACAGACTGAGCACCACCATTTATTCCGAAGGGATTAAAATCGTTATTTTCATTATCGGGATAAGCGCCAGCAGGTTGATTAAAAAATCCTGAAGGAACCACGTTTAAACCTATATTCCCATCTACCGGACTTTCACCGATATCCTGAATAGCGACAATATTTCTGGTATCGGTAAGATTTTGTACATTATTGGTTCTATTGGTAATCCAAACTTGAATTCTTTTAATCTGAATTCCGCTACTTACAAATGGATAATTCTTAACCGAATTATTGTAATTATCCCTAAAATAATGCGCTAAGAAAAAGTGCCGATTTTCATCATAATCTAAAGCAAATTTTTCGTAATTCTCTACTGCTGCACCACCTTCTACGTTTACCGTTCGCCTCTCTGAATTCTGCTCTGAAAAAACACCTGTTATTTTGGTTTTACCAAATTGAAGTTGTGTTTTAAAACCAAACAAGCTTTGTGCGCCTTGAATAAGGGTATTATTAAGCGGCATATTTACGTTACCTACTTCAATCTTTTGAACAATATCATCTTCGCTGGGCGTGTATTCCAGTTTTAATTGATTCTGAAAATCGAAGGTAGACTCGGTATCAAAATTAGCTACAATTCCCAATCGAGTACCTACCTGCCCCAAAAGCGACAACTGAATCCTCTGATCAAAATCGAATGTAAAGTTAGATCTGTTTCTTGGCGAAAAAGCGGGATTATCCTGTTTTGTATATAATCCACCAAGATCTACCGCTACTGAACCTTGTGGAGCAATATCAATATTTGTCCCACCGAATATACTTTGGAAGAAATCTGAATTAACATAAAAATCTGGTAATAAATCCTGTTGCAACTCTTCAACATTATCGCTCCTACCAGATAATGCCTGGTTTTTAAGCCTGAAATATTGTTGCATTTCTTCTTTAATAACAAGCTCTTGATATTCTTTTGGAGAAAGAACTAATGGCAAACCAATATTTGTTTGTCCCAGGCTCTTTTTGTAAAAATATAAATCTAAAGCCGGATCATACTCATACTTAGATTGTATAGCACTGGGATCGGGCATAGATATAGTGCCAAACGAAAATGCTTGTGTGGTATCCTGTTGCGTTTCTTCCTCTTCCTCCTGCTGTGCAGATAAATTAGAAGTAATTAAAAGCAACAGCAATACTAGCAGCGAAGGGAAACGCATCGATGTGAAAAACCTTAGGTAATTGTTTCTCAATGTCTCTACAAGTTTTTTAATGCTAATTTAATAAGAGTTTCTACCGTTGGATCTTCCTGCTCTTTAATTAGCTTATTTAGAACCTTATCTGCCTGCTTACGAGCATAACCCAAAGTCTCTAAAGCAGATAACGCTTCTTCTTTATTTGTATTGCTTTGTTCTACAAAAACCTCATCAATACCAAATATTTTAACAATCTTATCTTTTAGGTCTAAAATAACCCGTTGTGCCGTTTTGGCGCCTATCCCTTTTATACTCTGGATAGTTGCTACGTCACCAGATGCTATAGCATCTCTTATCTGTACAGGCTCTAAAGACGAAAGCATAGATCGAGCAGTATTAGCCCCTATACCACTTACGGAAATAAGAAGCCTAAAGATTTCTCTTTCAGATTTTTCATGAAAGCCAAATAAGGTGTGAGAATCCTCTTTCACCTGTAAATGAGTAAAAAGGGAAATATTCTCTTCGTCTTGTATTTTAGAAAATGTATGCAGCGAGATATGGACAAAATAACCAACGCCATTACAATCTACGACAACATAGGTAGGATTCTTCTCTACCAGTTTGCCCTTTAAGTGATGAATCATACGGTAACCGAAAGTTAAAGCCGCAAATGTACTAAAATAAAATAAGGGGAAAAACGCAAGCTTTTCCCCTTAAATCATCTTTATGTTAAAACTATTTTTTAGCCTTTTCAGCTTTTTCTTTCTCCTGTGCATCAACTACAGCAACAGCAGCCATATTCACCATTTCTTCTACACTAGCACCTAGCTGAAGAACGTGAACCGGTTTTTTCATCCCCATCATAATTGGCCCAATAGAATCGGTATTATTAAGCTCTTTGATAAGTTTATAAGCACTATTTGCTGAATCCAAATTTGGATAAATTAGTGTGTTAACTTTTTTCCCTGCCAATTTAGAAAACGGAAATTTACTTTGAAGCATTTCCTTATTCAATGCAAAATCTGATTGAAGTTCCCCATCTACCAATAAATCTGGATGATAACGATGTAAGTAAGACACTGCATCTTTTACCTTTCTTGCTTGTGGATGATCTGAGGATCCAAAATTCGCGTAAGACAACATCGCCATAACGGGATCCATTCCAAATAATTTCACCGTTCTTGCGGTTAATTGAGCGATCTTAGCCAAATCTTTAGCTGAAGGATCTATGTTTATAGATGTATCACTAATAAAAATAGGACCTCTACTGGTATTCATAACATTTGTTGCTGCAACTCTAGAAACACCTTTCGCCATTCCTATTAACTGAAGCATTGGTTTTACCACCGTTGGATAAGCTCTGGAATATCCTGAAAGTAAAGCATCGGCATCGCCCACATTTACCATCATTGCAGCGAAATAATTTCGCTCGCGCATTAATCGTTGCGCATCATAAAGCGTTACTCCTTTTCTATTTCTAGTATCAAAATAAGCTTCAGCATATTTTTGAAGTTTATCCTTTTCTTCATCAGATTTTGGATCGATGATTTCTACATCAGCATCAAAATCTATTTCTCGCATTAATTCATTAATCACCTCTCTACGGCCAAGAAGAATAGGGATTGCGATCCCTTCGTCATGCACTATCTGCGCAGCTTTTAATACATCTAAATGATCGGCTTCAGCAAAAATTACACGCTTAGGATTTGTTTTTGCACGTTGCATAAGTAAACGGGTGATCTTATTATCGCTTCCCATTCGCTCTAGCAGCTCATCTTCATACTTTTGCCAATCTGTAATATCCTGCCTAGCTACACCGCTTTCCATAGCTGCTTTTGCTACAGCCGGCGGAACTTTGGCAATCAGTCTTGGATCAAATGGCTTTGGTATTATATAGTCTGGACCAAAATTTAAACGGGTTTCGCCGTAAGCAATATTTACCTGTTCAGGCACCGGTTCTTTAGCCAATTCTGCTAAAGCTTTTACGGCAGCCATTTTCATTTCCTCATTAATTTTCGTCGCTCTAACATCTAAAGCACCGCGGAAAATAAATGGAAATCCTAAAACATTATTTACCTGATTAGGATGATCACTACGACCAGTGGCCATAATTACATCTTTACGAGTATCCATGGCTAGTTGATAATCGATCTCAGGATTTGGATTCGCCATAGCAAAAACGATAGGTCGTTTTGCCATACTTTCTAACATTTCTGGGGACACAATATCTGCAATAGATAGGCCGATGAATACATCAGCTCCCTTCATCGCATCATCTAACGTATTTAAATCACGCTCGGTAGCAAATTCTAATTTCTCTTCAGAAAGGTTAGGACGATCTTTTCTAATTACTCCTTTACTATCCAGCATCACAATATTTTCTGTTTTAGCTCCAAGAAGTTTGTATAACTTCGTACAAGAGACTGCCGCTGCACCGGCTCCGCTTACTACGATTTTAACCTTCGACATTTTTTTCTTGGCAAGCTCTACGGCATTTAATAATGCTGCTGCTGAGATTATCGCAGTACCGTGCTGATCGTCGTGCATTACAGGAATATCTAATTCCTCTTTTAATCTTTTTTCAATTTCAAAAGCTTCAGGAGCTTTGATATCTTCAAGATTAATTCCTCCAAAAGTAGGCGCTATATTTTTAACGGTTTCGATAAAAGCATCTACATTTTTAGTATCCACCTCAATATCAAAAACATCGATATCTGCGAAGATTTTAAAAAGTAAACCTTTTCCTTCCATTACGGGTTTAGAAGCTTCAGGGCCTATATCGCCAAGGCCTAAAACTGCAGTACCATTACTTATAACAGCAACAAGATTTCCTTTGGTGGTGTATTTATATGCGTTTTCTTTATCTTTTTCGATTTCTAGACAAGGTTCTGCTACTCCCGGCGAATAAGCTAATGAAAGATCGCGCTGTGAAGCATATTTTTTTGTCGGGACAACCTCAATTTTCCCTGGTTTAGGTTTAGCATGATAAACTAATGCTTCCCTTCTTTTTCTGGAATTGTTGCTCATAACTTTTGGTTTTAGCTATTTACAAAGTTAGTAAGGTAGATGGCAATTACTACTTAAATATTTTAAAATAATGGTAAGATTTTAGCTAGTTTTAATCAATTTTAATTTTTCTAGAGCCTCGCTGTTCTTGATACCTAGCAATTAAAATTACATTCAGATTTTTTTTAATTACTTTCTCTCCAATTCAAATAATTAATATTCCGCTTCAAACCTTCGAATTTGGTTCTTTTAACGGCAGATTTTCGAAAGATTTCGTTGAAGGTTTCTTTGGTAATTTCTTCCCAATCTTTTTTATCGAATTTAAGCAAGTCGGGATGGGGATCGAACAACGGCTCGTTATGAGGTTTGGAGAAACGATTCCAAGGGCAAACATCCTGACAAATATCGCAGCCAAACATCCAGTCGTCAAAAGTATTTTTAAAACTATTCGGCAATTCATCTTTTAGCTCTATGGTAAAATAAGAAATACACTTGCTACCATCTACTTTATAAGGCTCTACAATGGCGTTGGTAGGACAGGCATCAATACAGGCAGTACAAGTACCGCAATGATCGGTTACCGGGGTATCGTATTCTAAATCCAGATCGACGATCAACTCTGCTATAAAGAAAAAAGAACCGGCTTTTTTAGAAAGTAAATTTGAGTTCTTCCCTATCCATCCCAAACCACTTTTTGCGGCCCAGGCTTTATCTAAAACCGGTGCAGAATCCACAAAAGCTCGTCCTTCAACTTCACCAATTTCATCTTGAATAAATTTCAGTAAAGATTTCAATTTGTCTTTAATCACAAAGTGGTAATCTCTTCCGTAGGCATATTTACTGATCTTGTAAGAGTCTGGGTTTTGAGTTTGAGCAGGATAATAATTCAGTAATAAAGAAATCACACTTTTAGAACCTTCCACCAGTTTTGTTGGGTCTAGACGCTTATCAAAATGGTTTTCCATGTAATACATGTTACCATTTCGATTTTTATTAAGCCATTCTTCCAAACGCGGTGCTTCTTGCTCTAGAAATTCAGCTTTACTAATTCCGCAAGACATAAATCCAAGACGTTTCGCCTCTTCTTTGATGATATTGGTGTATTTTGCTTTGTTTTCTGAAAACATTAAGCTCTTTTCTGAAATTCTACAAAAGCATTTTTAGGCTTCAAAGTAATAAGAGGTAAAATCTCGATTTCTTTTTTCTTCGGAAGGATTTTAAAGTTAGAAATCATTTCTGAAACGGCCAAAATCATCTCGTACATCGCAAAATTGCTACCTATACATTTTCTTGGCCCTGCACCAAATGGAAAATAGGCTTCCGGATTTTTTTCTGAAGCAAAACGATCTGGATTGAAGGACAACGGATTTTCCCAATGTTTTTCGCTACGATGTATCTCATAAAAAGAAAATAAAAGGTTCGAGTTTTTATCGAATTTGAATCCTTTAAATTCATCTTCTTCTAAATTCACTCGATCCATAAAATATGCAGGAGGATATAAACGCATACTCTCTAAAACTACATTTTGCGTATAAGAACATTGCTGAAGAAATTCCATCAAACCCTTGCTATTCGCTGAAGCCTCCTTTACTTCAGTAAAAACTTTTTCTTGAATTTCTGGATGCTGCGCTAGTAGTTGCATGGTAAAACTTAAGGAATTTGAAGTGGTCTCGTGGCCGGCGACAAAAAGAATTAAAATTTCATCGATTAGTTGTTCCTCATCCATCGGCTGCCCATCATCATAACGCGCATCCAATAGCATATCGAGTAAATCGTCGTAACGCTTTGGATTTGCCTGACGTTCTTTTACGATTTGCTTTAAAATTTGTCGCGATTCTTCGCTTAATTTTAAGTGGCGTTTCAGCTCTCCGCTAATGCGGAACCAAACACTTTTATAAGGCTGTCGAAGTTCTTTTACAAGCATTTTTTGATTCGCTTCTGTCACAAACTGTAAACGATTAATTTGTTCCTGACTGGCCGCTGAACTAAATAAAGATTTAACGACAGTTTGGAAAGCTAGATCGTTGAATATGGAAAATACATCTAAAGAAGTATTGAGTTCGATCTTTGTATATTCAACCCTTATAGCTTCTAAAATTGTATCTAATAAGTTAGCAATATGCTTTTTATGAAAGGCAGGCTGAATTAATTTTCGTTGTTTCTGCCAATGTTTTCCGTTAGCAGTTAACAGACCACTACCTACGTATTTCTTGAGATCTTTGGTCTGAATTTCAGATTTTATATAATTCTTCTGATTCTTTTGTAAAACATATTGGGCAAAATCTGCATCTCTACAAAAAATAACAGACTTCTTAGGGCCAATATTTAAACGGAAAATATCACCATGCTTTTTGAAATTCTCACGATGAAAAGGCAATGGATTTTTTACAATGCTACCTGCATTTTTTAAAAATGTTAGCGTAGATACCTCTGGAATTTCTTTCTTCTTCATAAATCAAAACGTCAAAAATTGCAGCTTTATCTGCAACTATTAAAATAGACCTCCCTGCTTAGCGCCTGGCGATCTTCCCATATGCTTATAAGCAGCCTCGGTTACTTCTCTTCCTCTTGGTGTACGATAAATAAATCCTTGTTGAATCAAAAAAGGCTCGTAAACCTCTTCAATAGTCTCAGCACTTTCACTTACCGCAGTAGCTAAAGTGGTTATACCAACGGGACCACCTTTAAATTTATCGATTATAGTTTCTAGAATTTTGTTGTCCATTTCATCCAAACCATGCGCATCTACATTCAAAGCTTTCAAACCATATTTGGCAATATGAATATCAATTTTACCATCTCCTTTAATCTGAGCGAAATCACGAACTCTGCGTAAAAGTGCATTGGCTATACGCGGCGTTCCACGGCTACGACCTGCAATTTCTATCGCTGCTTCCATAGTAATTGGTACATTTAATATTTGCGCACTACGCTGAACAATATCTGAAAGCAGTTCGGTTGAATAATATTGAAGTCGACTTGAAATCCCAAAACGAGCTCTCATTGGTGCCGTAAGCAATCCAGATCTAGTGGTGGCACCAATTAAGGTAAACGGACTCAAATTAAGTTGAACCGTACGCGCATTTGGCCCAGATTCGATCATAATATCAATCCGATAATCTTCCATTGCTGAATATAAGTACTCTTCAACAATAGGGCTTAAACGGTGAATTTCGTCTATAAAAAGGATATCACGTTCATCAAGATTAGTCAAAAGACCGGCTAAATCTCCAGGTTTATCCAAAACAGGCCCTGAAGTAACTTTTAATCCAACATTCAATTCGTTTGCTAAAATATGAGCCAAGGTGGTTTTCCCTAATCCGGGAGGACCATGTAATAAGGTATGATCTAAAGCTTCATTTCTTAGATTCGCAGCTGCTACAAATACTTTTAAATTATCTAAAACCTGTTCCTGTCCAGCAAAATCATCAAAACTAAGAGGCCTTAAAGCCCTTTCAATATCAAATTCTTCCGAAGAAAAACTTTCTCCGCTGGCATCAAGATTTTCATTCATAGCAATTAAATTAAATACAGCTTAAGTATAGACAAACAAATATAAAATAAAAAAGCCTCTTCATTAAAGAAAAGGCTTTTGAGTATATAAGATAAAAGTTTATTAATGATGTAAATCTTCTTCATCCTTTTGCATCGGTACCGTTTGAGGTACATAATCCTGACCTTTAATAATGTATTCGCCGTTAGGATAGGTTTTACTATAATCATACGCCCAACGATATACTACAGGAAGCTCTCCTGGCCAGTTTCCATGAATATGCTCTACTGGTGTAGTCCATTCTAGAGTATTAGATTTCCAAGGGTTCATAGTCGCTTTCTTACCGCGGAACATTGAATTAAAGAAATTGTAAATGAATACCAACTGAACCAAAGCAGTTATGATAGCACAAACTGTAATAATTACATTAATATCTGCAAGATCATCGAAATATGGAAAAGCTGTATTTGTATAATAACGTCTTGGAAGACCAGCCATTCCTATAAAGTGCATTGGGAAGAAAACTCCATATGCTCCAACAGCTGTTACCCAGAAGTGGATATAACCAAGATTTTTGTTCATCATTCTTCCAAACATCTTTGGGAACCAGTGATAAACACCGGCAAAAAGACCATACAATGCTGAAATACCCATTACAAGGTGGAAGTGAGCTACCACAAAATAAGTATCATGAACGTTAATATCTAGTGTTGAATCCCCCAGAATAATACCGGTAAGACCACCAGTAATAAATGTGGATACCAAACCAATCGAGAATAACATTCCTGGATTCATTTGAAGGTTACCCTTCCATAATGTAGTTATATAGTTAAAAGCTTTTACCGCTGAAGGAATCGCAATCAATAACGTTGTAAAGGTAAATACAGATCCTAAAAATGGATTCATACCCGATACGAACATATGGTGCCCCCAAACGATTGTTGAAAGGAAACCAATTGCTAATATAGATGCGATCATCGCACGATAACCAAAAATAGGTTTACGAGAGTTTGTAGCAACAACTTCTGAAGTTATACCAAGAGCCGGAAGAATTACGATGTAAACTTCAGGGTGACCTAAGAACCAGAATAAATGTTCAAATAAAACCGGTGAACCACCATGGTGGCTTAATACTTCTCCTTCAATAAAAATATCACTTAAAAAGAATGAAGTTCCAAAACTTCTATCCATGATTAATAGTAATGCTGCCGATAGCAATACAGGGAAAGAAACCAAACCAAGAATTGCTGTTACGAAGAACGCCCAAATAGTTAATGGAAGTCTTGTCATAGACATTCCTTTGGTTCTTAAATTAATAACGGTAACAATGTAATTAATACCTCCTAATAACTGAGAAGCAATAAATAATGCCATGGAAACTAACCAAAGTGTCATCCCCATACCTGAACCACCAATCGCTTGCGGTAATGCACTTAAAGGAGGGTATATTGTCCAACCAGAAGAAGCAGGTCCTGCCTCTACGAATAAAGAACATAACATAATCACACAAGCTACAAAAAACAACCAATATGAAAGCATATTCATAAAACCAGAAGCCATATCTCTAGCACCAATTTGCAACGGAATAAGTAGGTTACTGAAGGTACCACTTAATCCCGCGGTAAGTACAAAAAATACCATGATAGTCCCATGGATGGTCACTAATGCAAGATAAATATTTGGTGTCATCACCCCATCTGGAGCCCATTTTCCTAGCAAAGCTTCAAAAATAGCAAAAGACTCCTCTGGCCATGCTAATTGCATTCTAAATAAAATAGACATTCCAATTCCAACGATCCCCATTAAGAGACCTGTAATTAGGAATTGCTTAGCAACCATTTTATGATCAAAGCTAAAAATATACTTCGATATAAATGTTTGTTTATGATGATGTCCGTGATCTTCGTGGTGATCCTGAGCTGGTGCGTTTACTACTGCTGACATATCTTAAATAATACTTTTAGTTCTTTAATAAAATAATTATTCTTGCGACATTGATTCTTCGAAAGTTCCTTGCTCGGCCAACCAGGCTTCGTATTCCGCTTCAGACTCTACAACAACCTTCATCTGCATGTTATAATGGGCTTGTCCACAAATCTTATTACATAGTAAGAAGTAATCAAATTCGTAAGAGTCATCTCCATTATCTTTCCTAATTTCATTTATATGATCTACTTTATCGATCATATCATCGTTATTCCTCATTTCTTCAGTAGTTACTGTTGGAGTAAAACCAAACTGAGTAATCATACCAGGAACAACATTCATTTGTGCTCTAAAATGAGGGAAATAAGCAGAGTGCAATACATCCTGAGACCTTAATTTAAATAATACTGGCTTATTGACCGGTAAATGTAATTCTCTTACAACTTTATCATCCTGAGCATAAGAATCTTCTTTATCAACCCCCAATGTATTTACTCCTTCTATGAAACGAACATTTGCCTCACCTAGAGTATTATCTTCACCTGCATATCTTGCAGTCCAACTAAATTGTTGAGCATATAACTCGATAACTATTGGATCCTCATCCTCATTAACACTCATAATATCGGTCCAAGTAAAAAGGCCATATATAATTAATCCTGCTAACACAATTACCGGAATGATAGTCCAAATAAATTCTAACTTATCATTATCTGCATAAAACAAAGCTTTCTTTCCTGCTGCACCTCTGTACTTATACGCAAAAAAATGCAGTAATGCCTGAGTTATAATTTGAACAAACATGATAAGTAGAATAGATATCAACATTAAGTTATCATATTTACTACCATGCTCTGATGAAGCTTCTGGTAAAGTTACGTTTGTGTAACTCCAAAAACAAAATATCATTAAAAGATAAAGAAAAACTGCAAAACCAATCATTAGTTTTCCCTGGTTCTCGTTATCCTTATTGTTAGCTACCTGAGAAGTATCTGCATCAGGAGTTTTTGACAATTCAAATATTTTTGAAATTTGCCATCCTGTTACAGCAAGAAGTGCTAATACTATGATTACTAAAAATACGGTCATTTTATAAAGTCTTCTTTAAACAATCAATCTTTTAATTAGTAATGGTAATTTTCACTTTCCTTAAGGAAAGGATTACCCTTTGGATATAAGGATTCTTTACCTAAACCAGTTCCTACAAACAATATAAACAAGCCTAAGAAGAATAAGATACTTCCAATTTCAGGAATACCGAAAGACCAGTAAGGTCCAACAGTAGAAGGCATAACTAATAGGAAAATATCTATATAATGTCCTACTAAAATTAATACTCCCGCCATCATCACAAACCAAGGAATACGCTTATAATCTGTATTTATCAGCATTAGAATAGGGAATATAAAATTCAAAACGATCATACCAAAGAATAATAAGTTATATTCTTCAATTCTAATAATAAAATAAGTTACTTCTTCAGGGATATTTGCATACCAAATTAATAAGAATTGGCCGAACCAAAGATAGGTCCAAAATACACTAAAAGCGAACATAAACTTAGCCAAATCGTGCAAGTGACTATCGTTTACGAAACTTAAATGTCCAAGCTTTTTAAGGAACATTGTTACCATGGCAATTACAGTAATCGCAGAAACAAACATACTAGCGAATATGTACCATGCGAAAAGTGTACTGTACCAATGCGGAGTCATACTCATAAACCAGTCCCAGGCCATCGTAGTTTCAGTAATTACAAAAAACAATAGGAAAAATACCGAAGCCTTAAAATTCTTTTTATAAGGAGTTAAAGTATTAGCTGTAGCTTGTGCTACTGAATTTCTGGTTGCAATGAATCGATATAAATTCCATCCTATTAGATAAATTATAGCTCTAATAACGAAAAACGGAAAATTAAGATATCCTGATTTACCTTGCAAGATCACATCTTCTTCAACAAGTTCATGATTTTGCCAAGGATAAAAATGCTCCCCTGCAAAAAGTACAATTAACACAACGATAATCGAACCTGGTAAAATATAATTGGTAATACCCTCAATAACTCTAAATAATACCGGAGACCAACCTGCCTGTGCGACGTATTGAATAGCATAAAATACAAGAGCTCCCAATGCAATCATTAAGAAAAAGAAACCTGAGACAAAAACGGCCGACCAAGGTTTGGTTTGAAATTGATGAAGCACATGCTCCATATGTTCATCACCATGCTCAGCTTCTCCGTGAGCTTCTGTTTCATGAGCTGTTTCATTTTCGTGAACTTCAGCAGAGCTGGCATGATGGTTTTCTTCAGCACCATGTCCCTCTATATTAGCCGTTGCTTCAACATGATCACTGCTGTGTTCGCCGTGAGCATCTGAAGCCATTAATTCCTTCAATTCTTCCTGGTTGGATGGTGTAGAAATAAAACCATAAACTAAGCCTATGGCACCAACAACTATTAGAATAATTGCAGTTAATTTTAATTTACTAGAAAGCGTATACATATTACTAGATCTAAAAGCTATATTCCTAATTAATTATTCCTCAGACTGAGATTCCTCTTCATTTGATCCTTCGACTTGCTCTTTACTAGGCTCATCAGCAGGTTCAGCAGGATTAAGATTTTCTGAATTTTCCTGAGTTATGGTATTGGTTTGAAAAGAACGTTCAGGATTTCCTTCTAACTTATCTTTTAAACTCATCACATAATGATCTATTTGCCAACGCTCTTTTATACTAGTTTGAACAGCGTAAGACCCCATATTGTTAAGACCATAATACATTGCGTGGTAAACACTTCCCTCTGTAATACTTCGACCTGGATCATCATAAGAAGGAACACCCAATATTTTTTCTCTTTCTACCAACGTTCCTTGCCCATCACCTTTGTCTCCATGACATACTGCACAATAAACAGTATATAGGGCTTTACCTTCAGTTAAATTATCCTCTGTATATGGTAAAGGGTTTTTTAAATTTGCTTTAGCATCCTCTCTTCCCTCTGGTGTATTTTCGTAATCATAAGGCATCCAACCTCTAGAGATGCTTCCTTCTACCGGCAATTTAGCTTCCTGCTGATTCGCAAAAATATCGTATGACCCATAAGGCTCGTAAGGAACTGGTCGATACATATCAGGAAAATACTGGTAGTTACGATCGTTATCATCTGCACAGGAAGTAAAAAAACCTGCGATTATAATAAAGACTATAGATTTATGAAATAAACTTCTCATCTGGTCTATTTATTATCAATTAATTTAATTTCTGCAGCACCCGTATCGTATAAAAACTTTGTAAGGTCGTCTACGTTATGATTTGTTGCGTCGATCTCCATTAAGAACATATCATCAGTTGTTCTTGGATCTGGATTTTCAGCTTTTTTAAAAGGTGCCAATCTACTTCTCATATAAAAAGTGATTACCATTAAGTGAGCCGCAAAAAATACAGTCAACTCAAACATAATTGGCACAAATGATGGCATATTGGTTATGAATGAAAAACTAGGTTTTCCTCCAATATCCTGAGGCCAATCTTGAACCATCATAAAATTCATCATCAAAATGGCTACCGATAAACCTGTAATACCGTATAAAAAAGAAGTTATCGCCAGTCTTGTAGGAGCTTCACCAATCGCTTTATCCAAACCGTGGACAGGAAAAGGAGTAAAGACTTCTCCAATGTGATAGCGCGCTTCACGAACCTGCTTTACAGCCTGTAAAAGCAGATCATCATCATTATAAATAGCGTGTATTGTCTTTGATGCCATCTTGGTTATTTATTTTTTAGTTCGGTTGCCTGAGCGTTCCAATCACTACGATTACTAGCAATAGGGAAGCTTTCTATAACTTCATCAAGCAAAACATAATCTTCATTCGTCAAATTAGCCACCTGGCCATACTTGTATATTCCTACTTGATGCAAACGCTGCTCCAACAACGGCCCAACATTATCAAGTTTTTGCAAATCATCAGCCTTTTGCGTTTCGGGATTGAAAGTTCCAATCCTTTCTAACATTACATCAAGGCGATTTTTTTGAGCTTCAGTGATTCCCAATCCATCCGCATTTACCGTTGCCTCATGGCCTTCTCCAACTTCCTTTTCAGTAGAAGTATCACCAAAGAAATTACCTTTTCCCTCAATATTTGCCGACGGCTCTTTAGAAGTAGGGTCATTATCTACGTGATGAGCAACGTCGTCACCATGTTTAGCTCTTAGATTCTTATAGTACTCACCAGATGATTTCAAGATAGTCTTAACTTCTGCCTGAGCGATCACTGGGAATGTTCTTGCATATAACAGGAACAAAACAAAGAAGAATCCAATTGTACCAATAAATACACCAATATCAACAAATGTAGGAGAAAACATTGCCCAAGATGATGGGGTTCTACCTTTACTTAAGTCGATCACAATAATATCAAAACGCTCAAACCACATTCCAATATTAATAACAAGAGCTACAATAAAAGTCCAAAGAATATTTCTTCTTAGCTTTTTAAACCATAAAGTTAGTGGCACTATAAAGTTACAAATAATTAATGCCCAAAAAGCCCAAGCATAAGGTCCTGTTGCAGCACCAAAAGATAAGTAAGTATAGTTCTCGTAACTAGTACCTGAATACCATCCTATAAAAAATTCAGTTATATATGCTACGGAAACAATACCTCCAGTTAGCAGGATAACTTTGTTCATATATTCAATATGAAGAACAGTAATATAATCCTGAAGATTTACCACTTTTCTCATAATGATTAATAAGGTTTGTACCATTGCAAAACCTGAAAAGATCGCCCCTGCTACGAAGTAAGGAGGGAAAATAGTACTGTGCCATCCTGGAACTACCGAAGTCGCAAAGTCAAAAGATACAATAGTGTGTACAGAAAGTACTAAAGGAGTTGCTAAACCAGCTAATACCAAAGATACTTCTTCGAATCGTTGCCAGTCTTTAACACGACCACTCCATCCAAAACTTAATATTCCGTATATTTTTTTCTGAAACTCATTTGTTGTTCTATCACGAAGCATCGCAAAATCAGGAAGCAAACCAGTCCACCAGAATACAAGAGATACAGAAAGATATGTAGAGATCGCAAATACATCCCAAAGTAAAGGTGAATTAAAGTTTACCCAAAGGGAACCAAATTGATTTGGAATTGGAAGCACCCAATATGCCAACCATGGACGTCCCATGTGTATAATTGGGAATAAACCTGCCTGAACTACCGCAAAAATTGTCATTGCCTCTGCAGAACGGTTAACTGCCATTCTCCATTTCTGACGGAATAACAATAATACAGCAGAAATCAAAGTTCCGGCATGTCCAATACCTACCCACCAAACGAAGTTGGTAATATCCCAAGCCCATCCAATGGTCTTGTTTAACCCCCATACTCCGATTCCTGTAGAAACAGTATAGATTATACAACCTAATCCCCACAAAAATGCAATTAAGGCAATTGTAAATACTATGTACCAGGATTTATTAGCTCTACCAAGTACAGGCGCTCCTACTTCAACACTTATATCATGATAAGTCTTCTCTCCAGTAACCAGAGGTTCTCTTATAGGTGCTTCGTAATGTGACGACATATTTCTAAAAAATTGATTCTTATTACTTAATTATTATGCTTCAGCAGTATTAGTGATTTTAGCCTGATACATTACGTTTGGCTTCGTACCGATACTTTCTAACAAATGATAAGTTCTATCATCATTTTGCATTTTAGCAACTTTAGATTCCTTATCGTTTACATCTCCAAACTGAATAGCTCCGGTATCACACGCTGCTGAACAAGCTGTACGGAATTCACCATCTTTGATTTCTCTTCCTTCGCGCTTAGCATCCAAAATTGTTTTTTGCGTCATTTGAATACACATAGAACATTTCTCCATAACTCCGCGAGAACGTACTACAACATCTGGATTTAATACCATACGACCAAGATCGTTATTCATATGATAATCAAATTCCTCGTTCTGAGCGTAATTAAACCAGTTAAATCTTCGCACTTTATAAGGACAGTTGTTAGCACAGTATCTTGTACCTACACATCTATTATAAATCATTTGGTTTTGCCCTTGTCTACCATGCGATGTTGCTGCAACTGGACAAACAGTTTCACAAGGTGCGTGGTTACAATGCTGACACATTACAGGCTGAAAAGCAACCTGTGGATTATCATAAGAAGGATCTTCTATAGTATCGTAGGTCTCAAAAGCAGGAAGATTTATTAATTTCTCTTGTTCTTCTTCAAAAGTATCGCCAGCAGAATAGTATCTATCTATTCTTAACCAGTGCATATCTCTAAACTTTCTTACCTCATCCTTACCAACAACAGGAACATTGTTTTCTGAATGACAAGCTATAACACAAGCGCCACAACCAGTACATGCATTTAAATCTATTGATAAATTAAAATGATGACCGATAGATCTATCGAAAGAATTCCAAATATCAGCTTTCTGATCACTTACTGGAATCTCCTGATGATTATAATCTACCTCAGGAACACTATTCCATTCATGTTTAGATTTTGTTGTAAGAACAGATAAACTAGTTTCTTTAACAATATCATCACGACCAGCTAGTGTACTTTGCATCTGAACACTGGCAAACTCATGAGTTCCTGCAGCTTTAGTAACAGATACATTTTGGAAAGCACTAAAATTCTTATATAAAGGATAGGCATTTACACCTACTTGCATCTCTTCTTGCATTCCTTCTTTCTTACCATAGCCTAAGGCTAAGGCAACAGAACCTTTTGCTTGACCTGGCTGTACTATTACAGGCACATTCTTAAGTGTTGTATCACCAACACTAATATCTACATAATTTCCGTTTAAAGCTCCGTTGGAAACAATTTCATTCTCCAAATCTAATTTATCTGCATCTGCTTTAGAAATCATCAGATAATTATCCCAAGTTGTTCTTGTTATAGGATCTGGAAGTTCTTGCAACCAAGGGTTGTTAGCTTGCTCACCATCTCCCATCGAAACTTTGGTATAAAGCGTAAGCTCCAAATCACCTTTTTCTTGGGCAGATGCATTCAATTTTCTCAACGATGAAGCATCATTGTTTGATGGAGCAAAACCTTCAGAAACCGGTAAACTAACAGGGCTGTTTCCTTCAAAAACACCGTCATGTAATGCCTGATTCCATCCACCAGATAAACTACCAGACCATGTTTCCTTAATATAATCGTGATAAGATTTACTATTACCAGACCATTTTAAAAGACACTCCTGAAACTGACGAGTATCAAATAAAGGTCTAATGGTAGGCTGCATTAAACTGAATTGTTTATCAGTAAACTGAACATCTCCCCAACTTTCAAGATAATGAGGAGTCGCAGCAATATATTTACAAAGTTTAGCTGTTTCGTCTTCCTTCATGGTAAATGAAACAGTTAAATCTACATTTTTAATACCTTCAATAAACTCAGAAGCATTAGGAAGACTATAAGCAGGATTTGTTCCCACAACCATTAGCGCTCCTACATTACCAGAATTCATATTTTCAACAAGTTCAGTAACCTGTGCCGTATTACCTTGACGCGTCAAGCGAGCATTATCAGTGTCCATAATAGAACTACCTAAAGCCTCATTAATAGACAAAACAAGAGCCTGCGCATCAGCATCTGGAATACCAGAAACTACAACACCTTTACTTCCAGCCTTTCTTAATTGACTTGCTGCTTTTACAACTGCATCATCAATTTTGGAAGAAAGCTCACTTGTAGAATTCCCTCCAACTATATATCCATAAAGCGCAGCTAAAATAGCCTTTTGCTCTGATGGTTTTGCAAGTACACGTTTATCCGCTTTGGCACCTGCCAAAGAAAGATTTGATTCAAATTGTACGTGTCTTGACATTTTTCCATTATTCGGGATACGACTTTTAGCATAACTAACATCGTAACCTCCGCCTTGCCAATCACCCAGAAAATCAGCTCCTATAGAAACTATAGCTTCCGCTTCACTAAAATCATAATTAGGAAGTGCTCTTCTTCCATATCTAGCTTCAAAGGCTGAAAGCGCTGCGCCTTCAGAAACGGCATCATAAGTAACATGTTTTACGTTAGCATATTTCGCACTAAATTCCTGAATAAGCTTAGTTGTACTAGGGCTAGCAAAAGTTTGTGTAAGTAAAACAATCTCTCCTGAAACCGAATTAAGAGCAGATCCAACTTCACGATCAAATTGCTCCCAAGATACATTCTTACCATCGATCATTGGGCGCTTCACTCTTTTCTTATCATACAAAGAAAGAACCGAAGCATGAACACGAGCACCACCCGCAGCTTTTACTTTCGCAAGATCATTATTTTCAATCTTAATTGGTCTACCCTCTCTGGTCTTAACCAAAACACTTTGAAAATCAAATCCGTTTGCAATGGTAGAAGCATAATAGTTAGCAACCCCAGGAACTATACGCTCTGGTTGAACTACATAAGGAATTGATTTAACCACAGGACCTTCACAGGCTGCAAGAGAAGCAGCTGCAGTACTAAACCCAACATACTTTAGAAAATCCCTTCTAGAAGTTTTTGAATTACTTAAAGATTCCTCATCACCAAGAAAATCCTCTACAGGAATCTCCTCTGCAAATTCTTTTTGTTTTAGCGTCTCAACAACAGAGCTACCTTTTAGCTCTTCAACACTTTTCCAGTATTTTTTGTTTGATGACATATATATCTAGATATTTACTTCTTAATTTATATCTGCTAACGCAGTTATTAATAGTGGCACTTACCACATTCAAGACCACCCATTTCAGCAATAGTAAGCTCTTCTACACCATACTTCTTAGAAAGCTCTTCGTGGATTTTTTCATAATATTCGTTTCCTTCCATCTGAACACTAGTTTCACGGTGACAGTTTATACACCACCCCATAGTAAGAGGAGCTTCCTGATGTACAACTTCCATTTCCTGAATAGGACCATGACAGTGCTGACATTGTACTCCCGCAACAGTAACGTGCTGCGAGTGGTTAAAATAAACGAAATCTGGAAGATTATGAATTCTAACCCATTTCACCGGCTTCTCTTCTCCCGAGTATGTTCTAGTTGCAGGATCCCATCCTACAGCATCGTATAATTTTGCAATCTCACCATCATAGAATTCTTTAGAATGATCTTCAGTAGCAGTTTCAGGTGCAACTTCAGAGATAGCTTTATGACAATTCATACACACATTCAATGATGGAATTCCTGAAGATTTTGAAACTCTGGCTGAAGAGTGGCAATACTTACATTCAATACCATTATCTCCTGCATGAATTCTATGAGAATAATGAATTGGCTGAATTGGTTGATAACCTTGATCAACTCCAACCTGCATCAAAAATCCATAAGCGAAATAACCAACACCTAAAAGCACAACTATTGAAAAAACAAGTACTAAAAACTGATTTTCAACAAAAGATTGCCAAATTGGCTTCCCTTTTGGCTTCTTAGGAAGTGAAACTCCGCTAGCCGCAGCAAAATTATTGAGCGTTTTATTCACTAAGAACAAAACAACCAACAGCATAATTAAAACAAAGATCAGAATACCTAATATGATATTCACAGAAACTCCTCCTCCAGATCCACCCTGGCCTTCAGCTTCTCCTCCACCAGTGGCGGCAGTAGAAGTTTCTGGTTGCGGCTGCTCTACATAAGCAAGAATATTATCAATATCCTCATTACTTAGCTGAGGAAAAACTGGCATTGCAGTACCATTGTATTCCTGATAAATCGCTTCTGCATCTGCATCCCCAGAAGCTCTTAGCTCTGCGTTGTTTTTAATCCATGCATAAAGCCATTCTTTATCATGCCTAAGTGTCACTCCGTTTAGTGCCGGACCAATACTAGCTGAGTATGGTTTATGACATGCTGCACACAAAGAATTAAACAAACCTTTACCGGCTGCCGGATCTCCAAGTTCTGCTGAAGCGGATGCATCATCTTTTCCTGCAGCTGTCTTTGGCTCACCAGCCTCGACATCTGTAGAATCCTGAGAAAATCCCGTTACAGAGAACGAAAGAAAAAACGCTACAATTAAGAGCAGTCGCGAAGTTGAGTGGCGGTATTTCACCTTTTTCATATTACAAGTTGAATTAACGTCTAAACTTTGGTACGGTTTTTAAGATTAAAATCTGTACGTAAAAACTCAGAATCGCACCATTAAATTCAGGCACAAAAGTAATACTTAAGTTCGATTTTGTGAATGTTACAGAAGTGTTAATCGGTAATTTATACTAGTTCTAAATAATAAAATAGCTAGAATCTTAGTTATTAAGTTTTACATTTGTCCATAAAATCATAGCTATGAATATTTTAAGCATACGAAATATCTCGTTGGGCTTATTCCTTGGTTTTTCAGGAATAGCCGTTTCTCAAGAAAATTCAGCAAAAATTAACATTTCAGAAGATGAAATGATAACTCAATTAATTGATACGAAAACAGAACTTCAAAAATCCTATACGATAGGGGATCGTTTTGCAATTCAGATCTTTAGCGGAAACTCCAAAGGTGCTAGCGAAGAGATAAAACACTACGAATCTCTATATAATTACAGTGCTAGAATTAAGTATGAAGAACCAAATTATAAGGTTTGGGTAGGAAACTTTAGAAATAGAATAGAAGCAGACAGAGCTCTTTTAACGCTAAAAGAAGCTTACCCCTCAGCTTTTATCCCAAAACCCAAAAGGAAGTAAACCAATTAAATTTTAAACATAAAAAAAGGCCGCAATAAGCGGCCTTTTTTTATGTTTACAATTTACGCTTAAAAGCGCGAAAAATTTATTTCAAGGTTTTCTTAACCTCTACTTCTCTAAAGGCTTCTATAACGTCACCTTCTCTAATATCATTATAATTTTTAACCTGCATACCACAGTCATATCCTTTAGCTACTTCTTTCACATCGTCTTTGAAACGCTTAAGCGAAGCAAGCTCTCCAGTATAGATTACCACACCATCTCTAATCAAACGAATACCCGCGCTTCTGTATATTTTACCTGAGGTAACCATACAACCTGCGATTGTTCCGATTTTCGATATTTTAAAGGTCTCTCTAATCTCTGCTGTACCGGTAATCTCTTCTTTCAATTCAGGAGAAAGCATACCTTCCATAGCATCTTTAAGATCATTGATAGCATCATAGATAATAGAATATGTTCTGATGTCGATTTCTTCTTTATCGGCTACCTGTCTGGCATTACCAGCAGGTCTCACGTTAAATCCAATTATAATCGCATCGGAAGCTGAAGCTAACAATACATCACTTTCAGTAATTGCTCCTACTCCTTTATGAATAATATTCACCTGTATCTCTTCAGTAGACAACTTCTGGAAACTATCTGTTAAAGCTTCTACAGAACCATCAACATCACCTTTCAAAATAATATTAAGCTCTTTAAACTCCCCTAAAGCTATACGACGTCCAATCTCATCTAGTGTTATATGACGTTGTGTTCTTACATTTTGTTCACGTTGCAGTTGAGTACGTTTCGCAGCAATATCTTTAGCTTCACGCTCGTCTAACATCACTTTAAACTTGTCTCCCGCTTGTGGAGCTCCATCTAAACCTAGAATAGAAACCGGAGTTGATGGCCCAGCTTCTTTGATTTCATGGCCACGCTCATCGTGCATTGCTTTTATCTTACCACTATGGCGACCTGCTAAAACATAATCACCAATTTTAAGTGTACCAGCCTGAACAAGAATTGTGGCTACATATCCACGACCGCGATCTAAGAATGCTTCCACTACTGTACCGTTAGCAATCTTGTTAGGATTCGCTTTTAGCTCAAGAATTTCGGCTTCAAGAAGTACTTTTTCCAGCAATTCTTTGACACCCATTCCTGTTTTAGCTGAAATATCATGAGATTGAACTTTACCTCCCCAATCTTCCACTAGAAGATTCATTGAAGCTAATTTCTCTTTGATTTTTTCTGGGTTTGCAGTTGGAAGATCCGATTTATTGATTGCAAATATAATTGGCACTCCCGCAGCCTGAGCGTGCGATATTGCTTCTTTGGTTTGCGGCATCACATCATCATCTGCAGCAATCACAATTATTGCAATATCTGTTACCTGTGCACCACGGGCACGCATTGCAGTAAAGGCCTCGTGACCTGGCGTATCAAGAAAAGCTATTTTTTGACCTCCTTCTAATTCTACTCCATAAGCACCAATATGCTGAGTAATACCACCACTCTCTCCCGCGATCACATTTTCTTTTCGAACATAATCCAGAAGTGATGTTTTACCGTGATCGACGTGCCCCATCACAGTTACAATTGGAGCTCTTTCTACTAAATCTTCTGGAGCATCCTCTACAACTTCAACAGTTTCTTCAACATCTGCAGTTACAAAATCTACCTCATAACCAAATTCATCTGCAACAATAGATAAGGTTTCTGCATCAAGTCTTTGGTTCATGGTTACCATCATACCAAGAGACATACATGCTGAAATCACTTTCGTTACAGAAACATCCATCATAGTTGCTACCTCACTTACGGTAACAAATTCGGTTACTTTAAGTGTTTTAGAATCGGTTTCCTGTTTTGCAAGATCTTCTTCTGAACGTTGACGGTGTTGATCCCTTTTATCTCTACGATACTTAGCACCTTTACCTTTACTAGATTTACCTTGAAGTTTCTCTAGTGTTTCGCGTACTTGCTTTTGTACTTCTTCTTCACTAGGCTCTTCTTTAGTAATCGGTTTACTACGTTGCTTAGTGTTGCGTCCTTTATTGCGGTTATTATTAGAACCTCCACCTTGATTAGGACCTCCTTTTACATCTTTACTAATTCTACGACGACGCTTTTTACGATTACCTTTTTTGTCATCGCTAGCAGCTGTTTTTTTATCGTCTTTTTTCTTAGCAGGCTTTTTAAATTTAGAAAGATCAATCTTCTGACCAGTAAAATTAGGACCGTCTAATTTAGTATAATTGGTCTTAATTCGATTATCCCCTTCTCCTTCAGAAGCTTCAGGCTTGCCTTCAGTTTCTTCTTTTACATTTTCCTGCTTAGGCTCTTCTTTTTTAGGGGCAGCTTCTTTTTGCTCTTTAGCATCATCAGATTTTGGCTTAGGCTTTTGATCAGCAGATTTTTGGGCTGGCTTATCCTGCTGATTTTCTGTTTCCTTTTCCTCTTTCTTAGCTATTTTTTTAGGCTCCTCTTTTGTAGATTCGTCCTTTTTTTGCACTTCTTTTTTCTTTTCACCTTGTTGTTGATCGAGATCGATCTTACCAACGGTTTTAAGACCAGAAAGTTTGGTTCTAGAAGTTATCGCTTCTTGCTCCTGCTGCTTTTTAATCTCCTGCTCCTCCTTAAGCCTTACCTCTTCAAGCTTTTCTTGCTCCTTCCTTTTCTCCTCCTGCTCGCGCTCGCGGGCCAGACGTAATTCTTCTTTCTCTTTTTTCCGCTCTTCACTTACTTCTTTGGAAGCTACTTTTTTGCTTTTATCCGTCTGAAACGCATCAAAAAGAACTTGATAAGTCTCCTGAGAAATTTTAGCAGTAGGACGTGCTTCAATATCGTGCCCCTTAGAGTTTAAAAACTCCACAGCCCGGTCCAGCGAAATATTGAATTCACGTAATACTTTGTTTAATCGCATTGTTTTTGCTTCAGCCATAAATTGCCCTCTAAATTAACCTCTTTTGTTTATTATTACAATAAATTATTCTTCGAATTCTTCGCGAAGAACATTGAATACCTCACGAATAGTCTCTTCTTCCAAGTCAGTACGCTTAATTAAATCATTTACATCTTGTTCTAAAATACTTTTTGCAGTATCAAGACCAATTTTTGCAAATTCTTTAATTACCCAGTCTTCAATTTCATCAGAGAATTCAGACAATTCTACATCCTCTTCTACTCCTTCTCTAAAGACATCTATCTCGTAACCTGTTAATTGACCCGCTAGTCTTATATTATGACCTCCACGACCAATTGCTTTAGAAACCTCTTCAGGCTTAAGCATAACTTCAGCCCTTTTATTTTCTTCGTCGATCTTAATAGATGTGATTTTCGCAGGACTTAAAGACCTGGTTATAAATAACTGATCGTTATTTGTATAATTAATCACATCAATATTTTCGTTACCAAGTTCTCTCACAATACTGTGAATTCTTGATCCTTTCATCCCAACACAAGCTCCAACAGGATCAATTCTATCATCGTAAGAATCCACCGCTACTTTCGCTTTTTCGCCAGGCACACGTACCACTTTTTTTATGGTAATTAAACCATCAAACACCTCAGGAATCTCTTGTTCGAATAATTTTTCTAAAAATACAGGTGCAGTTCTAGATAAAATTATACTTGGTTTATTCCCTTTAAGCTCTACACTTTCAATAACACCTTTTACATTTTCTCCTTTTCGAAAGAAATCTGATGGAATTTGTCGATCTTTTGGAAGAACAATCTCATTCCCTTCATCATCTAAAAGGATTATTGCACGATGTCTAATATGATGAACTTCTGCAGTATAAATTTCTCCTTCAAGATCTTTAAACTGCTTATATATATTTGTATTATCATGCTCATGAATCTTGGAAATTAGATTTTGTCTTAATGCCAAAATCGCTCTACGCCCAAGATCTATTAATTTAACTTCTTCAGAAACATCCTCGCCAACTTCAAAATCTGGCTCAATTTGTCGTGCTTCTGTTAGTGATATTTCCTGATTAGGATCTTCTACCTCACCATCTGCCACAACAACTCGGTTTCTCCAGATCTCTAAATCTCCTTTATCGGGATTTACAATGATATCAAAGTTATCATCCTCACCATACTTCTTTTTTAAAGCATTTCTAAACACATCTTCCAAGATCGCCATCAATGTTACACGATCTATCAACTTATCATCCTTAAACTCTGAAAATGAATCTATTAAGGCGAGATTTTCCATACTAAGACAATTAAAATGTTATCATAACTTTAGCTTCAACAACTGCTGAATATTCTAATACAGCTTCCTTCTCTACCGTCAACTTTCCTTTACCAACAGGTTTAGGTTCACGTGCTTTCCAGCGCAGTTTAAAATTGGTTTCTGTAGCATCGATTAAATTCCCTTCAAATTGTTCATTTTCAGTTTTAACCTGCAACTTTCTTCCAACATTTTTTTTAAACTGTCTTGGGAGCAGCAATGGCTCAGATACTCCTGCAGAAGTTACTTCTAAAGAAAAATCCTCTTCCTCTCTATCTAAATTATGCTCTACCTTACGGCTCACATTAATGCAATCTTCTACAGATACTCCTTTATCACCATCAATAACCACTCTTATTTGATTATCTGGCGTTACCATAAGGTCAATCAAAAATAAGGAATTATTCTCATCGAATGCTTCTTGTAGTAACTTTTCTACTTTCTCCTTCAACTCCATACTGGTTATAAAAAGAGGGGACTTTATGTCCCCTCGCTGTACTTTTTTAGTTTCAACGATGCAAATATAATAATAATTCCCGAGAAAGAAAACCAGGCAATTAGGCAAAAATCTTTGTAAATTTAATATGCGGTTTAAAACCCATTAAAATTAACCACTATGAAAAAGATTTTGGTTCCCACAGATTTTTCAGAAATTGCTGAAAATGCACTTAAATCTGCAGCAAAAATAGCTACTAAATTTAACGCTGATATTTATTTACTGCATATGCTGGATCTTCCGCTTCATCTTGCCGACCCGGTTTTACAGAACAACGAAAACATACCGGAAGCACTATATTTTATGAAACTTGCTCATCAGCAATTCAGCAAAATAAAGAATATGGATTTTCTCAAAAATATAAATATTCACGAAGCAGTTCAGTTTAATTATGCGTTTAAAGGCATTACTGAATTTGCTAAAAATAATGAGTGCGACCTGATCGTAATGGGATCACATGGCAGTAGCGGGTATAAAGAAATGTTTATAGGATCTAACGCGGAAAAGGTAGTTCGCGAATCTGAAATACCTGTTTTGGTCGTTAAAAAGGAACTTTCAGACTTCAACATTAAAAAATTCGTTTTAGCGACAGATGCAGATCTAGACAACAAAAAAACACTTTTAAAAGCGGTTCATTTTGCAAAATTATTCGAAACAGAACTTCATTTATTGTTTGTAAATACACCCAATAATTTCACCACTACAAAACAAGCTTATGCAGATTTAGAGGAATTTCTAGAAGAAATTAAATTAAACAATATCGAAAAGCATATTTATAATGACGTGAGCATCGAGAGGGGAATTTTAAATTTTGCCGAAAAATTTAATGCAGATTTAATAGGAATTATCACTCACGGACGCAAAGGACTTTCACACTTTTTTAATGGAAGCATAAGCGAAGATTTAATAAATCATGCCTCTAGACCGGTTATAACTTTTAAGATCTAAACAAAGGTTTTAAGAGCACCTTTACGAATACAAGACCATAGATAATTCCAGAAAGATTTAGTTTTATCTCGCTCAATCTCTAAACCTTTATTGGCATTTTTTCCACTTTCACCGTTATGATTTACAAATATATTCGCAATACTTGTTAGAAATCCACTTTTTTCTGTTCCGTCATTTTTAAGAACTTCAATCTTAAAATCCTTATAAGCAATATTTACTCCGCCGGTAGCTTTATTTCTGTTTCCAAAAAAATCATATCTCATAGAAGTTATAGCACCTTCAGCCTTCACATTCATTCCCGGCTCCAAAAATCCGTTAATACTTCTAGCAGAAAGCGTCCCCATGCTTCCGGAAACATTAAAATAATCACTAAGATTATTTACTTTAAATCCCCAATTTAAATTTATTGGAGCTTCATTCATAAAATCGGCATTAGCACTAATACTTGTACTTGGAAATTCCTTCTTCTCGGTAAAATTGGTAAGATTTACTATGGTCGCGTTTAGATTAGCGAAAATCACTTTTCCAGGTTTACGATCTGCTTTCATTCTTTCCTCATAAGCAATTCTTGAATTTGAAATCTGAAGAGTATCCAATTTTAGCAGAAATGACATTTTTCGTAGCATTTCACTGTACATTGGTTTTACAGAAGTATCGTCTGGCAATGTTTTATCTCGATAAATTTGAAAATCGGCATTTTTAACGAGAGCCCTGTCCACTAAAACTTTCAAACTATCATTTCTAAACCCATAATCCGTATTTTGAAAGGCCAGACTATCGATTTTTAGATCGTACATGTCTTTTTCTATATCGGTATGCCTTTGAAATTCTTCACGAGAATATTTAGAGCTTAGATGAATACTTTCTAAAAAGCTTTTGTTGTTAGTTACACTAATCGCAGCAACATTCAATTGATGCCTTTTATCGACATTCAATTTTACAGAATCTAACTTCAAATTAAAACCTCCATACTTAAACGGAATCTTATTAGCAATAGTAGCGCTACATAAAAAGATTTCGTTGAGCTCAAAATCAAAAGTATTTATCAACAATGTACGCTCTTGGATGCTATCTAATATTTTAAAACTTCCTTTTTTAATATTGAAGCTATTCACCGTAATTTCCTTTTTGAAATCCTTGGATTTATCATCGCTTCCTTTTGACTTCTTACTACTCTCAGCCGATTTGCTTTTAGAAAAATAAATGACTTCAGGATCCAGAATCGCAATACTACTTATCTCGACATCACCACTTATCAGAAACTTCCAATAATCCAGACCAGTTACATTTATTTCATTCGATTTTAAATCTACATTGCCTTTACGTATACTTATTCGAGATAGATTCGCTTGGTTTTGAAAAATATTAATGTTTAAATCGTCAAATTGAAGCTCGGGCAACTCTTTTTGAAGTAAAGAAATTGCTTTTTTTTCGACAAAAGAATTTGCGAAGAAACTTGAGATAACCACTGCGACAATTATTAATGAAATCACAGTAACCGTAATTTGTTTTTTGGTCAAGATGTCCTTATTTAATTGAAATGTACGATTCTATTATGACCAAGGTAACATGATTAAGAATTTTTAACTAAAAACTTTAAATTAAGGAAATTACCAAAGTTAAATTTACGTCAAAAATTAAAATTTTTTACTAGACTACGAGATTAGAAATTATATTTGTAACAACTAATTGCTAACCAATGATTTTTAAATTGAGCCTTAAGATACTGTTTGTAATTGCTGAAATTTTCTTGGCATTTTACAGCTTTGCTATGAGCGACAGCCTATTGGTTAAATTTATTTTCTTTGCTTTTACAGCGGTGATCATTGCGTTTGCACTTACTAAAATCACCAATAAATTCTTACCCGTAGATAAAGACTACATTTCTAAAGAGCAAGAAGACGGTACCGGCGAATAATCGATATCAGCTTATGCGCTTAGTTTCCATTTCAGACACTCATAATAAACACGAAGATCTTCAATTACCCGATGCAGATATTTTGATTCATTGTGGTGATTTTACTGAAGGAGGTTCAAAAAAAGAAACTTTAAATTTTCTTGAATGGTTTTCAAAACAACCACACACCCATAAAATACTCGTTGCGGGTAATCATGATTTTTATCTAGAAAAACATCAACAGGAAATTTCGAATATCATTCCTAACAATATAATCTACCTTGAGGATAGTGGAATTAACATAAAAGGGATTAATTTCTGGGGAAGCCCTTATACTCCGAGCAATGTTAATTGGGCATTCGCTTTAGAAAGAGGAAAAAGGATTAAGGAAAAGTGGAATATGATTCCTGAAGATACGCATATACTGATAACGCACACTCCGCCTTACAGCATTCATGATGAAAGTATAGAATATAAAAATATTGGATGCGAAGAGTTGCTTAAAAAAGTGGTGGATATAAAACCGAGGTTTCATTTATTTGGACACGTCCATGATGATTTTGGAAGTAAAAAAATTGGCACTACAACTTTCATAAATTCGTCTGTAATGGACAACAAATCTAGGCTAATCAATAAAATTTCAGTTTTTGAGATTTAGAAAAAAGATTTGGATACAGATAAACCTGCGGCGAAGTTCGATTTTTTTTCTGAAAAATCAATTGCACCCATTACATCAAGA
The DNA here is from genome assembly GCF_027594425.1 of Zunongwangia sp. HGR-M22. Taxonomy (NCBI): domain Bacteria; kingdom Pseudomonadati; phylum Bacteroidota; class Flavobacteriia; order Flavobacteriales; family Flavobacteriaceae; genus Zunongwangia; species Zunongwangia sp. HGR-M22. Next base: position 380,830 of record NZ_CP115159.1, on the reverse strand, counting down.
TTCACAAAATCTCTTAACAAGCCAACTTTTAAATAAGTTGAAACAACTTCAGGCTGCACTTTGAACAGAGAACGCTCATCATCTGAGTCATAATGCCTGTACTTCAAATAAGCTATATTTTGATTAAAGCCATAGTTTCTACGATAGCTCACTTTAAATTCATAAGGAAAATATAGTTTCCCCTGAACTCCTAAATGATGGGCAATCAATCTATTATTACCTACAGTTACAAAATCTCCACCATAATCTGAAAGGTATGTATTAGTAATAAATGGGACGCCAATCACATTTTGCTGATATGTCCATCCACTACTATAAACACCATGATTAAAATAGTTATCCCAAAGATGCGGAGCAGTTTGACTCTGATTTTTAGTATAAATAAATTCGTAAACAAATGAGTTTATAAAATGATCTGTTTTGCCGGTATCATAAAATACACCATAGCGACCGTCAGGAAAATTTCTCATAGCACTACCCGAGCCATCCTCAAAAATACTATTATAAAATAATTCCAATTCACCTTCGCGAAATTGTCTGTTATATGAAAGCTCATAACTACCAATATGATTACCTATCGCATTTTCCTGATCTGTTGGTAGCGAATTATCACTACCCGCTCTACCAAAAAACATTCGAACATATTCTTCAACACCTATTGGTTGATTATCAAATCGTGAATCGGAAGGACTTCCGCCATACTGAACAATATGTCTAATCCCCAGTTTAAAATTAGAAACATTATTCAATTTATAAACTAAGGATAAATACTTATGGTGCACATGAGTATCCTCAGTAGCTCTATTATCATTCAGGAAATATTCACTAAATAAAGCTTCAAAACCCAAATGCTTATCAAATAGAAAATAAATAGGCTCGGATGTTTTTATTTCTGTCCCAGGCAAAGATCGCGCATTATCGGACCAAAGAATACTTTGATTTGTTGAAGCCAAACCATTATATTTTATGTCGCGATGCTTTACACCAACAGCTATATTTATATATTTTGAAGAAAAATTTGCATACAATTCATCTACAAAAAAATCTTTATTAGCTTCGACATCATTAAATTTATTACGATAAGCAAAAGCCGATTTTAATGTTAATACCGAATTTTCGCCAACATCAAACTTATAAGATGGTGCTAAAACAGCGTAAAGATCAGTTTCCCTACCCACTCTGCCGTAGTTGTTGCTACGTAACCAAAATGGAAGCGCATCGTCTCCATTTACAAATGCAGCCGACTCCATATCAACTTTAAAACCCGATTGCGAATACCCAACTAAAACAGAAGAACAGAAAAAAACTAAGAATAAATTTCTCTTAAAATTTATAAGTCGCCTCATATCTCAATTATTAAAGTTAAACAAAAATTGGGCATTAAAACCAATAATTTTTAATTAAAGGCTAACTAAAATTGTTCTTTAAATTTCTCCCAAAAGCTTTTTTTATCAGCCCCATAAGAGTAGCCATATTTATTTCCGTAACCGAAATTAGCAAGATCCACATCATTTAAAACAAAGCTAACATCATGAAGCTTTCCAGCTTTTTTTGAATCTATAGGGAATTGCAATAAAGCTTTTTCAGTATAAGAAGCTCTTACCACATAAAGTGTAAGATCTGCGTACTGACTAATCAGGAAAGTATCTGCAACTAACATACAGGGTGCCGTATCGAGAATTATGTAATCATACCTTTCTTCCAATATGCTAAGCATTTCGCCCAGGCGACGATGCCTTAATAATTCAGAAGGATTTGGCGGTATACTTCCTGACGTTAAAAAATCTAAATTTTTATTATATTTAGTCTGTTCAATAAGATCAATTAATTGTAAGTCTTCGTTAATGAGATAATCACTAACACCTAATTGTTTTCTCGAACCTACATCATAACGCTGTAACTGTGGATTACGTAAATCCGCTCCTACCACGATGACTTTTTTACCCATGTTCGCCAGGGTTAAAGCCAGGTTTATCGAAGTAAAGGTTTTCCCCTCCCCTTTAACCGTAGAAGTGACCAGCATTTTAATTCCTTTCTGCTTATCAGTCTTATTAATCAGTAAATACTGCATATTCGTAATAGCAATTCTAAAGGATTCAGCTAAAACCGAACGATCGGCTTCTGTAATTAAATGACTTTGCTTTTTATCAATTCTAGGAATTTCACCAACGATTGGGATTTGTTTTGCTTTTTTCTCTATATCATCCCTATTCTTAACTTTATTATTAAGGATATTTTTTCCATAAATAATTCCTAATGGTATCAAAAAACCTACCATCAAACCTCCAAGCAATATCATTCTTGATTTCGGTGCTACTGGAGACCCGGATGTATAAGCATGATCCACAATTTTAGCCTTAGGAGCCGTAACTGCCAAGGAAAGAGAGTTTTCTTCTCTTTTCTGTAATAAAAATAGATATAAGGCTTCCTTAATTTGCTGCTGCCTATCGATACCACGGAATTGACGTTCTATTGAGGGAACTGAGGAGATTCTAGACTGAATCACTTTAGCTTCATTATTAAGCTCATTCATGGATATATCGAGATTACTACGTAAACGCTGTAAACTTTTCTTAACGACCAAGCGCATTTGCTCTATTTGCTGATCTAAACTTACGATTACAGGGTTCTTTAAAGTAGAGGCTTCAAGTATGCGATTACGCTCTAAAACCAATTGATTGTAATCCGAAACCTGCTGATTTACCCCCTCTCCTTCCAAACCTAAGTTAGCGGGTAAAAGATCCGAATTTGTTCCTTCTTCCAAATAATCCAACATTGCCGCTGCAAGTTGAACCTGTGTTGTTACTTCCTGACGTTTCTTTTTATATTCACTTGCATTTTCTAAAAAAATTTCGGATTCTGCCTGAATATCAGTAAGCTCACGATCTTCCTTAAAAGCCTCTTTATCTATTTCTACGGAATCCAGTTCAAAATTTATAATCTTTAAACGTTCATTAATAAATTCAGCAGTGTTTGAAGCCACCAAATTTTTATCAATTATAGCCTCTTTATTGTACTCTACAATTAATTGGTTTAAAACATCCTGAGATTTTTCTGGTACAGATCCTTCCAAACCAAGTTGAATCAACGTTGAGTTATCGTCAACTAATTCAGCAATCAATCCACCTTGATAATACGCCACAACAGATTCTACAGGAAGAATTTTAAACCCATAATCTAAAGATTCCTCATCTTCTGCTAATTTAAAATCCTCATTCCTTCTTATTACTATTTCTGCAAATCCCAAATTAAAAGGTTCTCCGAATTTAGATGTTATCTTTTTATCCGTTTCTTTATTTATCAAAGATAACCCCTCACTATTCCAGGAGATTTTAAACTCGTTTTGAGCCTCTTTGGCAAATTTTGAAAGCTTTGAACTATCCAATTTAAGAATATCCAATTTAAAAGGTGCATTATTATAAACATCACGTGTAACAAAAAAACCATAGGATAAATACTGAATATTAAGATCTAAAGAATTTATAGTTTTGGTCATCATTCTTTTAGATTTTAGCAAACCTATCTCGTTTTCAATACTACTCGTTTTAAGTCCTTCTAATATACCCAAATCTGTAAAAGATGATAAGCCTGAAGTTGCAGGAGACTTAGTATCTTCATCTTTAATGATTATAGTGGCATTTGTTAGGTATACGGATTTTGAAGTTTTTAAAAAAATAAAAGCCAGTACTACCGCAACAAAAACGGAAACAATAAACCACGGCCAATACTTTAAGTATTTTTGAATCTCTTCTCTAAGATTAATTTCTTGTTCCTGGAAATTTTGATATTGGTTATTCATAAGTAGATTATCGGGTTAGCAATACAGCTACTGAAACTAGAACAGAAGCTATGGATATATAAACGGATGCATTTCGGTTATAACTCGCAGATTGCAATTGAGGACCATTAGGCTCTACATATACCACATCGTTTTGTTGTAAATAATAAAAAGGAGAATTGACGATCTCAGAATCTGTCAAATCCAAATACGCATGCTCTTTATTACCATCTTTCGACTCTCTAACAACTAGAATATTTTTACGTTTACCGTAAATGGTTAAATCTCCGGCAAGGCCTAAAGCCTTTGGCAAACTAAGATATTCATCAGTAACAGGAAATGTTCCTGGTTTATTGACCTCACCCAACACGGTCACCTGAAAATTAGAAATTCTCACAATTACTATAGGCTTCTGTATATATTCTTCAATTTCTCTCTGAAGCTTTTTCGATAATTCTTTTCTGTTAAGACCGGCTACTTTTACAGTCCCTAAAACAGGAAATTGTATTTCACCATCCGCATTTACCAAATAATTTTGCAATGACGGCGTTCCATTTACGCGCACTTCTGAATTCTGACTTCCTATGTTATTGCCTACAAAAGGAAGATTGAATGGTAATGCTGCCTCCATTTCTTCGGCAGATACGGTAATACTCAGCTGATCATTAGGCTTTATCTTTAAGTTATCATATATAGATGGATTTGAAGACAACTCATTAAGACGGTCTGAGTTTTGAAAATAAACCATCTCTTCTCGCGACACACAGGATGACAATAAAAATAAACAAAACAGATAAAAAACAGATTTAGGTTTTAACATCAAATTAGATTTTAAGCTAAAATAAATTTTTAAAAACATTTAAAAAATAAATTAAATATTGTGAGTAACATCAATAAGCTTTCTCCTCGCCATTAATGGCATTTAGAACAGTTTTAATTATAATTTTTATATCTAATAATAGCGACCACTTTTCTACATAAAATATATCTAAGCGGGTACGATTTATAATATCCGACTTCACTACGACCTCCCCACGATAACCTTTTATTTGTGCTAAGCCTGTAATCCCAGGTTTAGCATAATGTCTTACCAGGTATTTATCAACAGAATTTTCATACTCCCTAGTATGAGCCTCCATATGCGGCCTTGGCCCAACTACGCTCATATCACCCAATAAAACATTAATAAATTGAGGTAATTCGTCTATACTTGTTTTTCTAATAAACTTCCCTATTTTCGTTAGTCGAACATCATTTTTGGTCATCATTTTTGTATCTGCGTCCTTATTTACAGCCATAGATCGAAACTTATAACAGAAAAAGGATTGTTTATTTACTCCATGTCGCTTTTGTTTAAAAAAAACAGGACCACGGGATTCCAATTTTATGCAAATTCCTATAATTGGTACTAACCACGATAATACAAATAAAACAACCAAAGATGAAAAAACAATATCAAAACTACGCTTTGTATATCGAGCCACATCAGTATCCAAAGGCAACTTTCTTAAATTAAGAATAGGTACGTTCCCAAAAAGTTCAACATCCATAGCACGAGTATAGATTTCTTTATTATCAGGCACCATTTTAATTTTGACCAGATTATTATCACAAAACGCAATAAGTTCATTAATCTGATCGGAGGATAGCCGGGACACCATACAATAAACCTCATCTACAGTATGATTGCGGATAAAATCGAATGCCTGATCTATATCCCCTAAATAGGTTATACTTTTAGAGGGATTATTATCAAAATATCCCCTATATCGATATCCCAATTCGGGCTGATCGAAAATCTGACGTATCTTTTTCAATTTTCTATCTCTACCAATAACTACAACACTTACAAAATTCCCTCCTTCTACTCGATAAATATCTCTTAAATAATAGAAGATATAACGATAGATCATAATGGTTGAAAAAATGACCAATAAAACTTTTAAATGATATATAGGAGAAATTGGAAGATTTCTAAATGTAAAATTGGTAAAATAAGCCAGAGAAAATATAAGAAATAACCCCAATACCTTGTGAAAATTAGTGAAAAATCGTTCATTTCTTTTTGTGGGATAAAAATCTATAACAAAAGTTATGAGCAACCAACTAAGATTATAGTAAACAATTGTCACAAAATCATTATATGTTTCGAAACTTAAAGTAAACAACGTGAAGTTGATAATAATAAGATGGACAACAATTGAAACAGGTATAATTAAAGAAGACCTCTTCATATTTTCTATAACTAAAAATGCTAAACTACTTAATAAATGTGAGATTAAGGTTAATTTGTGTGGTTCTGTCTTTTAAATTTTTCCTTTATCATTAAATAGACAAACAAAGTATTAGTATATGCATATCGCTTAAACAAACGCTTCGGCTCCTGAGATAATCTAAACAACCACTCAGTGGACGTTTTCTGCATCCATACCGGCGCCCGTTTTTGTAAACCAATCATTACCGGAAGAGCACCACCTATACCAATCATACAGGCTCTAATCTTATCTCTCATACTTGCCATCCATTTTTCCTGTTTAGGACAACCTAGAGCGACGAAAACAAAACCTGCCTGGCTTTCATTGATTAATTGCGCATAATCCTCTTCTTCTTCTTCGCTTAAGGCTCTAAAAGGCGGACTTATTAAACCTACAATATCCAAATTGGGATAATTTTCAGCACAGTATTCTTGAGTTTTATCCAGCATTTCCTGCGTCCCTCCATAAAAAAGTACATGTATGTTTTGTTTTTCGGAAACACTCAATAAATCTGGTAATAAATCCATGCCTGCAACACGATCCTGTTCTATGCCGTAAATTTGCTTTAAGCCTTTTGCCAATGGCATACCATCAGGCGTAACCATGTCTGCATTATTTACTACTGCAGCAAAATTTCTATCATTATAAGCCTCGACCAACATATGAACATTGGCTACACAAGTATAGCTGGAATTTTTATTAAGTGCGAGTGTGGTTAAATCTTTAATAAATTCCTGATAAGGTTTTATTGATATATCAATACTGATAAGTCTTTTTTTCATGGATCATTACTTGATTAGAAAGATTTAGTTAGAGATTTATACAAACTAACAACTTCTCTAGATTTATAATCCCATGATAGTTTAAATTTGTAATCCTTACAATTTTGTGATAACGAAAACAATTTATCTCTTTCTCGTATAGCCGAATTAATAATGTTGGAAAAGTCTTGGGTCGCTTTTTCAGGGTTTGACAATGGAACCTTAAAACCTATCTCATTATTTACAATATCACCCTGACCACAAGTATTAAAACATATAATTGGAAGATGATTACTTATAGCTTCTAACACCACGTGAGGGGTCCCTTCAGCTACACTAGTAAAAAATAACAAATCAGAAGTTTTCATAAGTTCTTGAACTTTAGAATGACTTACTAATCCATACCAAACACATAAGCTTTCAACTTCTAAAGATTGAGCCAATTCTTTAAATTTCAGCATATTTCCATCGCCAACTATATGCAATCTTACATTTTTATTCGATAATTCGGCAAGAGTTTTAATTGCCAAATTTAATTGCTTTCTAAAATCAAATTTCCCAACCCATAGCAAATTAAGACACTCATGACTTGATCTTTCATTTAAAGTTTCTTCTTTGATATAGCAGCCAGTCTCATTTATAAGCTTAGCATCAATATTTAGGAATTTTTTAAATGAATCTTGAGAATTAGAGGAAGCTGCTATTACGAGTGATGCCTTTTCTGCAAGTCTTTTAACCCTAGCTGAATGCTTTAATTGAAATTTAGTAATTCTATTCTTTAATTTAGTAAATAGTCTCGTTTTATAATCTGCTTGATTAAGGAACGATTCAGGAAAAGACTCTTTTGCATCAACAGGCCCCCATACAATAGGTACATTCTCAAGTTTCCAAAGATAACCTGGTTCTCTAAATCCAATCATATTTAGTTGATGAACGATATCTATATTTTCCTTCTCTACTACCGCTCTAGCTATTTCTAAGGTTTTTTTTTGCCATAGCCTATAGTGCTTATAAAATCGCCAATCACCTTGATTCCAGCACATTTTTCGAATCTCTTCTGACACTGGATTATAATAAAAATGCATATTGGATGCCTGAGGCAAGGTTTTTAAGGCATCCTCTATATAATCCTTAAATTCTCCTTCAGTAATTACATGCACTTCGCAGTATTTAGCCAAATTAGCACACCAATTCCAACCCATTCCTGGCTCGCTTCCTGTATGGGGAGAACAGGCATACGAATTAATTAAAATTTTTAGCATTATTAGTGAAAATTAACTATTTCAGAAAGATCCCTTTTCTTAGAGGTTGTAACAACTAAATCTTCCTCAGGATAGCCTAGAGAAACAAACGCTATAAAACATTCTGATTCCTTTATCTTTAACAATTTTCGAATTTTACGATCCTGTTTTATAGAGAAACTATTATTTAAAGGACAGGCCGCGATCCCTTTATAGTGTAAAGCATATAATAAATTCATTAAAAATATACCGCCATCTATATAAACCTGATTTTTTTCAAAAACACCATTCGATATTTCCATATCCTCTGTTAAGACAATTAATTTATGTATTGTGTTTTTAAATCCGCCAGTACCAACATGTATAGATAAAATGTTTTGAATTAATTCTTTATCTTCTATTAAATGAATCCTAGCACCCTGACGGTTGCAAGCCGACGGCGCATTTTGAGCTATTAAAAAAGCTTCGTTTAAATCTTCTCGAGGAATAATTTTATTTTTATATTTTCTAACGCTTTTTCTGGAAAAAGAGAAAGCTTTAAAAGGCGCATTCTGATTTTCAAAATAATTTTGGGCGTTAGTCGTAATCTGTAAAGAATGATTTGTTACACCCGTCTTTTCTTTTAATAATTCTATTTTTTTATCCAGATCATCATCAATCGAATAATTAAATTTTTTATGATAATGCTGATACTCATTCACCACTTCTATGCTATGGATAATCTGACTTGTATCAAGACCATATTTCTCAAAATATAAGCTATTTAACTCTACTAATTCCGCAATATGTTTTTGAGCAAATCCTAGTCTAACATTAGGCAGAGCCAATGATCTTTCAACTGAATGGTAACCCTCAACTATACGTCCTAACAATTTGTTTCTGGTTATAGGGTATTTAAAAATACCAGAATAAATAACAAATTTAAAATAAGCGTATATGAATTCAACAAAAGCAATTATATATATAGAAAAAAATAAATATTTCTTAACAAAAGATCGAAACCCCATTTTTGATTTTTTTGATTAGTACAGATTTAGACTATCCTAAATGTTCTTTTAAAAATGCCACTGATGATTTCTTTTCTGCATCAAGAATCTTATTGGCTTCGATAAAATTACACTCAAAATATTTATCTAACAATGACATCTCTTTAATATCTTCCCAGACTATTCTATCTTCCAACCGAGTCATTTTAAGAAAATTAATCATTCTAGAATTATTTTTTCTTTCTGGATTTAAAATTGCAAAAAAAGGAACGTTAAAATTAGTAGCGAAAGCTGTACCGTGAAAAGAATTTGTTAAAACAAAACTTGCACTCATAAACAATTCGATATATTCTGCTGGCCCTGCATACTCGATTATTTCTATACCAGAATAACTTTTATTAGAATAAGCCCTTTTGGTTAGCATAATCACTTTAAGACCCAACTTTTCTTTTAAGTAATTAGCTATGTTAATAAGCGTTTCAGATTCATGCAGCATGTAAATAATAATATAAGGATTTGCTTTTAAGTGAGCAACACAGCTATTACCAACTATCACTTCCATCCATTCTTCTTTAGACATGAGCAAAGTCGGGTCTAACACCCTCTTAGCTTCTCTTCCTGCAATTTCCTTCACTAAATCTACCCCGTCATCTTCTCTGACAGCAATTGCATCAAGGTTATCAATATATTTTTTATATAGTTGATAATACTCCTCATCTATTTTGGAAACACCAAAACTCGAAGCGAATGAAATTTTCTTAGTAGACTTCGGCACAAAATCTAAAAAATAAGGTGCTAAAGAAGTACCTGCACTAGGATTCCATATTTGGTCACTTCCAGCAACTATCACATCATATTCTAATTGTGCTTTCTTCAAATCTTCGTATTTTCTGTATTCATTAGAAAATTTAGTATTCTTTCTATGAAAATTGTGAAAATTTTTTTTTCTCAGGCTAATCTTCTTAATAAATAGAGATCCGAAATCTTCTACAACAGGAGACACCATTCTATACAAGAAAAAATGTTTCACTCTATCACTTTTTTGAAAATTAATATCAGGGCGAGAAGCTGGAGACTCTATATGTCTTTTATGCTTATAGTAAACGTAATCGATTAATTCTGCATCGTAGCCTATTAGCCGCAATTTTTTTTGAGTCGAATATGCCTGCAATTCGGCTCCATAATTATTTGTTCGAGATATTGTAATTATTCCAATTTTTTTCATATTTCAATTTCTTGAGAGTTTTGTGATAAAAATCTTAAATGCTTAGATTTATCACTTTCATTTTTAAATCTTTCTCTAAGTTTTTTAGCAGGGACTCCTCCCCATATTTCACATGGAGGTATACTTTTATTTACGACTGAACCTGCTGCAATTATAGAACCTTTTCCTATAGTTACGCCTGCTATGATGGTGGAAGCATGCCCTATCCATACATCATCTTCAACGATTGTCAATCCATCATTTATTCTTTCTCCATCCCAGATATATTTACTCGCAGCTTCGAAATAATGATCATTTCTTCCCACAAATGAAACTCTTCCAGCCATTAAAATATTATCTCCGAAATGAACATCAGTTGCTATGCTACAATATTTTCCGAATTGAACCCTATCTCCAATTTTTATATTTCCCTTTACGAAACTAGTGTATTTCATAACTCTCACAAAACCATTGTACTGAACCCATGGAAATTTTATATTGAAAAAATACCAAGTTCTTAGCAAATTTAAATACCATTTTATTAAGAATTTATATTTGCTTGATCCTTTTGGTAAATTAGTGTATTGTATTTTCATTATTTTGCAAACTTTTTAAACACCTCTACATAATCCTGAAAGGATACTGGCATTAGATTGGAATTATTATCGCTTCTAAAATTCCCTGAATTTTCTATAAAATAATCAAGTACATTTACGAATTCCATTTCACTCAAAGGATCAAATAATTTTCCATTTTGATCTGTTACAAAATCAATGGCACCAATATATTTACTCGCCATAACCGGAGTCCCAAATATTAGCGCCTCATTTATAACCGCACCAAAAGGTTCAAATCGGCTTGGCAATACATAAAATTGCGCCATTTCATACCAGGTATAAAGTTTTACTCCAGAATAGAAACCAGGAAAAATAACTTTATCTTTAATACCCAGTGAAATGGTCTGAGCTACTAAATCATCTTTTTTACTCCCTTCTCCTACCAACACCAATATGCAGTCACTATTTTGAGATTTCGAAAAGGAAGATAATAGTAAATCTAGCCCTTTAATATGCTCTAGGCGACCAGAATATAATATTAGTTTCTTATTAAATAAGTTAAACTGCTCTTTATACCGTTTTATTAACTTAGGAAATTCACGCCTATATTTTAATAAACTTTGAGGGTTTTGGATATTTGGACAAACTTCCACATTCAAATAAGGAAAGTTTTCCTTGTACCATTTTTTTACTCTATTACTATATACAACTACTGAATTGGAACGAAGCAAAACATAATTTCTAAAATAAGACTTAAGCCCACTAACGGATTTAGCAATACTTAGATTATCAGAAGTTGTAATAACTAATTGGTAATTATACTTATTCTTAAATCTCGCCACCATTATACTAGTAGCAGAATATTCGTGAGAAAATATGACTTTTGGCTTTAATACTTTGATAATCTTAAAAACCCCAGTCCTAATTGGACGCTTCCCGATCCTCAAGCCTTTATATAAAAATATGGTCTTAATATTTCGATCCAATTTGCTTAGCAACTCTTCCCTGTTATATTTAAACCCATCAAGATCGGCATCAGTAAAAGCTATAGTTAAATCATAAAATTTTGCCATTTCATTAAATACATCAATACGCCAAGGAGGAAGATATTGAAAAAAAATAAGCGCTTTTGGTTTTAACATAATCAATACCTATTTCTTAATTTCCTTTTGATTTGCTTAAATAAAAATAGGCTCACCTTTCTTAAACCATTTAATTTGACCGAAAAAAAAATAGGACTATGACTTTCTTTTGCTAGGCTTTGTAATTTTTCACTTTCAAGATTAATTACTTTGGGAATACTTACTTTCACAAATGGAATACCATGATGAGAGGTTTTAAAACCAAAAAAATGCATATCTAAATGTTTTATATGCTCATATTGAATGAGATCCCAATCACTTTTATTGGAATAGAAATAAAAAATGTTTTCAGGAGATGAAATATATTTTTTCAATGAAAAATATGAATTCACTGAAGAATCATATTTCTTACGAAAAACAATAGGATTTTTAGATTCATTAGAAGTTTCTAAAAGATCATACAATTGCGTTTGACCATTAAATGAAAATATAGATCCTGCCTTTAATAGCTGCCCAAAAAGTATAGCAGCATATCCTCCAGCAGAACTACCCACTGTTACCACTTCATACCCTTTTGTTTCTACTTTTAGCATTTCATAAAGCTTTTCAATAGAATTTAGTTCTTTGTTTATTCCATTTAAATACCATTGCTTTTTAATATCTCTTACAAAAATATGCTTTTCCGCTTTTTCTATACGTGTACCATACCATTCAAAGCGATTACGGTCGACTAATTGCTTTTTAAATGCTTCTGGATGATTTGGATAATAAATATCATGGCTACTAAAATAAATAGCACAATAAGGTTTGCTTTCTCTCTTAACAGCAGGGTCATCTATCTGCGAAAATTGAATAATAAAGTTGGGATTATTTCTATAATATTCATTTACTTCCTGAGAATCGGACTGAAATACATTTATTATATTTTCCATAATTTAGGGAATGTAGCTCTGAGATGAATTGAAAAAAAATGTTTGGTAGCTATAAAAATGCCGTAATGCCTTAGCTCATATATATAAAAATAATAAGGATGACTATTGGCTAACGGGGAATATAAGGATTTGTACCTTTTTATTATTGGGGTCTCTGGCAGACACCACTTTGGTTGTGTTTCATGATTATCGCAAACACCAATGATTTGTGAGGCGACAAAAATTTTGATTCCCTTCTTTTTTGCCCTCAGTCCGTAATCCAGATCTCCCATACTGTGCCTGAATACAGGATCAATTAAACCTATCTTATTATATACATATTCAGGCACTAAAACAAAGTTACCATTCATATAACTGCATTCCCTTAGCTGATTTGAAGGCTCTAATATACCTTTACCTGGCAAACTTCCTCCATAGCTTAATTTTGTACCATCAGTATTTTGAGTAGTTCCACATATAATAGCAGTGTTCCCTTTACTTTCTGAATTCTTGAGCATTGTATTCAATGCTCCTTCAAAAAGAAAGGTATCATCATTTAACCATAAATAAAAGTCATATTTCTTATGTGTTACTGCAGCTTTCCAACCCAAATGCATACCTCGGTTCCAAAACAAATCTCCAGAACCTTTTATTATTTTTACCATTGGAAAATTTTCAGCTACTGCATCAGGTGTTCCATCGGTACAACCATCATCCACCATAAAGGTTTCCAACTCATAAGCCTCAGGTATTTGCTGATTATAAAGCTTTTCTAGGCATTCAAGCGTTTTCTCTTTTCTATTAAATACAGTTAGTATAGCCGCTACAGTTTTCATCTACACATTTTTAATAAATTTAGCGGGATTGCCACCCCATATCTGATTATCCGGAATATCTTTAGTAACTAGAGAATATGCTCCAACTATTGAATTTTCTCCTACGGTAACTCCTTTTAAGATCATTGCCCCTGCACCCAAAAAAGCATTTTCCTTTATAATAACTGGTGCTACAGCCTTATGAAAAACGTCTTCTTTACTAGCTCTAATTTTTGGATCTAAGGAATGAAAATCCGTATCAAAAATTTTCACTCCTCCTCCTATCTTCACATTATCACAAATAGTGATTTTATGGTGACAAATCAATGCTGTTTGCGAAATACCAACATTCTTACCTATAATTAATTCTGCATGATGGTTTACGAAAAAAGTACATCTATTATAGTATCCTATAGGATTACCTTTTATTCCATTATTCATAGCGAAATTTTCATCTATAGAAAACCTTCCATTTTTAGCTACCATCGTGTAAGGAATTCCTCTTGTTCTAAATGTTTTATAATCAATTCTGTTACCTTTAAAAAGATAAATCGTTATTAATTTCTCCAGTTTTCTGGTAAAAATTGATCTTATTTTTAATGTTATTTTATATAAATAATACAAAACGGTACTTTTTAATTTATGTAACTAAATTTGGAAAATCTTAGATTGAAAGAATTAAATTAATTGATTATAAATTTGAATTTGATTTTCTAATACTAACTCAGGAGCATTTTCCAATTCGCGCCTTTTAATTGCATATTTTGAAATATCGCTAGCCAACTTTTCATCTTCTATTAATTGAGCGATCATTGAAGCACATGCCACCACATCCCTAGAGTTATAAAAAAGTGCTTCTTTACGATCCTGTGCAAGCTCAGGCATAGCACCAGCATAAGAAGCTACTACGGGAACCCCTAAGATCATCGCCTCAGCAAATGCTAGACAATAAGTTTCTACAAAAGATGGTACTACACAAACATCACAAGCTAATAATTCCTTTACTATTTCCTTTTCAGATAATGATCCCGTATAGAAAACATTATCCTTCAAATCGTTTTTATCAACTAAAGATTTTAAAAAAAGGGAATAGCCGTCAATCATTTTATTACCAACCATTAGGTTTCCAGCGAGCCTAAGCTTAACATTAGGATATTGTCTTTTTAAAAATTTCGTAGCTTTAATCAAAACATGAATACCTTTATACGAAACAGCAGCGGAGCTCGAAGAAAAAATAACTGGAGAACCTTTATTCTTTTTAAATTTCCATTTCGGAGAAGAATAAAAAGAATCTCTCAAGAGTATTTTAGTAGCATAAAGATTAGCCTTTGAATTAATGTATTGAACATGATTTTTCACCCAAATTGATTGATAAGAAATATGCTTAAAACATTTTAAAGCTTCCACTTCTTCATATCCTCGTTCTCTAAATTTATTTTTCCTTTGAGTTAAAATACGATTAGGCATAATTAACTCCTTAATTGTAATGGTTTTAAAAATTTCCAAATAACTTAAGCCTCCATAATAAAATTGAGTATAAGCAAATAAGAGCCCCTGTATGTCTATTATTGTTTTAAAACTTATAAACCCATTTTTATAAATTGCTGCCCATATTCCTTCGGTTCCCCATATATGCACTAAATCAGGCTTTATTTTATCTAAAATAGACTTTACCTCCAATGAAAGAGCTTTATCCGATTTTTTAAGGATTACTATTTGCGAAATACCATCTACATCGTATTCCTCAGCTTTATTACCTAATGCTAAATTATACATTTTAAAACTACCGGTATGGTTCAATTTCATTGCTAATGGTTGTAACCAACCACCTGTAGCTCTTATAAGCTCTTTAGAAAAAGATACATTACTTAACCAAACAATTTTTTTCATCTAAATATGGTATTTATCCACAAACCGAATTCTTTGTTATTCATCCTTCTCAATTCCTCTGAATATCCCATAGCTATTGCCATCCACAAAGAAATATTCATTATATCAAATTTATTAAAGTCTTCAACCCAACCATATATAATATGGAAACCTATAAAAAGACCTAAAACTTTTAAATAAATATTATTAGATCTATAAATAGCTAAATAACCACTCCTAATATATATTAAAAAATAGAGAGTTAAACCAATCAGCCCTAGCCATGTAAAGACATTTGGAAAAACCATTTCATTGTAATGCCTCTCTTGATGATTGGTTTCGACAGCTTGAGAAATTTTATCACCCAAAACTTTAGAATCGTTGCCTCGAGCTGGAGTCCTTCCAATGATTACATATCTATTTTTTATTGCTGAGCTTATAACTTCACTGTATAATAAAGTTCGCGTATCCGCGGACAGATCTTCTGTAACAGTTTTCCCATTTACAATTTTTTGCTGTGTATAATCGTCATCGCTGTAAATATCTTTAAATACATTAAAATGACCCGTAACGCCTAAAGCAATTAAAATGAACGGTATAAAACAACAAAAAACATATATATATTTTATAAATTTTAAAGATAACACTCTGTAAAATACATAGACAAAATTCAGTATTAGAACTACGAAAGATTTAATCACTTGACTTCGTGCCCCAAGATCTGAAAACATCATCACCAATAACAAAATGATAAAAATGATTCTCCACTTTTTTTTAAGTACTGGCAAAAAACAACAGAGCAAAATTACAGGCCCCAAATAAAAATGGTAATTACCAGATTTAAGTACCCAAATAAAAAATATAAAAAACGCAGGAAAAGCATATTTCATCCACTTTCTCAAAGTGTACCCTAGAATCAAAGGATTGGAATAAGGGAAAACGAATACGGGAATAGAAAGAGCTAAAGAACCTGCTATCAGTTGTTTATACTCCCAATAGCCATCAGCTATAATTCCTCCCCTTATTACTTCAAAAATTAACCATCCAAAATATAAGTACAACATAGGAAAATACCTACTAGGCATAGATAGAGTTGCATTTCTAGTATAAACAATTACTGTTATAATAGTAAGAAATGCAATAAACCATTCAATCATTACATTAGACAAGGGTAAAGCACTCCATTGATTGACAGAAATAAAAGTAATTACAATAATAAAAAAGGGAAGAATATCTTTTATTTTTATCATCAAAAGCTGTTTGGTAATAAAACTTTATTTATATCATCAAATGGGCATGCAGAAATCAAAGGTTCTAAATCTATTTCCGGAGTCTCCCATTCATCCATTATATATTTTGAAAGATTGTCAATCTTCCTAATATTATCATAAAAATAGGGCTCATTTATAGATTTATTTATCGAAAGATAGAAGTCATTATACTTAAAGTAAGATTTCTTAGAAGCTAGGTGAAAGCCAAATGCAGTCCATAGATTTGGTACATTGTATGCTTCTGAAACAATCACCCCATGAAGAGAGCTAGATAAAATAGCTTCACAAGATAAGATTTCATCAATAAAATTTGTCCATTTTCCGTAATTTGAAATATTAATAAAGAGTACATCCTCTTTGGAATAACCATATGGAAGTTCGACCTGTACTTTGTTAAGCTCTGAGTAATGTAAAATTAGTCCTATCTTGTACTTTTTCCTAAACTTTGGATAATAGATTCTTGGTAGAATTAAAGCAGGATCACCATATACTTCTGGACAATCAATCCCACATTTTAAAAGTTCATATCTAGTCAAAGGGCCTCTTACAGCTAAGACTTTTTTAGGTTTTTCTAATTTTCCAACTTCATGCAACAAACCTGCTCCCCATATTACTGAGTTTGAATTGCAATACCATTGTATAACGCTACCAATAAATAAGTAATTATTACTATTAAAAATCCTATAACGATATGGAATCACTTTTTTACCAGAAATTATTTCTCCAATCTCAAAATTAATATCATCTCCCCAATTATAATTATCTTTTTTGAACCTAGGTATAGCAAATGATATATAAATATACCCTTTGCTTGATAAGAAACTAGATAAGAAATATATAATATTTAATTTATCAAGAATTATATTTTTTATGTTAATTAATTTCATTTCGTCAATAGCTATTTTTTAAACTTAATTATTTTATTTTTTACATTCCTTAACATATTCTTTTCCATCTGAGTTATAAAAAAGAAATAATAAACTAACAAGAAAGTGACTGTAGTGAGTAATCCTACTAATAACAATCTCAAAACACCTCTATCTAACAAGATATTTATTGAAAACCCTGATACTATCATCAATAATGAAATAACACTAACGGGCCAAAAGACTTTAAAAAAATAACTACTATATTTAAGATCACACAATTTACGGGAAAAGAAAATGTTTGCATAGCCACCCAAAATACCCCAAAAAAATATCCAAACTATATATAGAACATAAGGTGGACTGCCATAATTAAATAAAATATAAGTGATAATTATTGGCAGAATATTTATTATACTTTTTACAATAGTGTATGTTTTTATATTACCCTGTGCAACTACTGTCCTACTAATCATAAAAGTTAATTGTTCAACTAAAGATTTCAACAATTGCAAACGAACAAATAATACTGCCCATTCTGGAATATTTTTTAACCAAACTTTTAAAATAAATTCAGTTTCTATGATAAAAGGTATAGCAAAAAAAGCTAAAAGTAAATATGAAAATTTACAGCTTATCAATGAAGTATCTAGCATTAGAGCTCTATTACCTTCCCCTTCACTTTTTGAAATTACGGGATTTACGGCTTTCATCATATTATTAGAGAATACCATAAGCTGCCCAGATATTTGATTAGCAACTCCCTGTGCTGCATTTAATACAGGTCCAAAAAAACTATTCAAAACTACTCCAAAACCATACTGAGTAATCATCGAACTTGAAGCTCCTAAAAGATTGAATCCTGCAAAACTTGTCATTTCTTTCATAAAGACATAATCCCAATATCTCTTAATAGAAATAGTACATTCTTCATATTTCTTATGACAATAAATTCTCATGACAGTAAGAATGATAATTGGTATAATTGCCATTAATACTCCGTAAACTATCAATTTGTCAGCTTCTGTATAGACAACATAAATTGCAACTGTTAATTTTAATACTGATTCTATAACGCCTACAATTGAATAATATAGCATATTTTCATGAGAGTTAAGAATTGCTTCATAAGGCACACTCATGACCGTAAACATTGTACTAATAATTAAACAGCCAAATACGACCTTAGCGGCATAGATCCGTTCTTCCGGTATAGTCAAAAATTCCCTAAAAAAAAAATATCCAGCACACAATAACAATATTCCAACAAATAAAGCTATACAAAAATGAAGAACAAAACTGATATTAAAAATACGCTTTTGCATATTTATATCTCCTTTGCCCTCATAAAAAGACATAAACCTCTGTGTAGCTCCCGCCATTGCAGCATGTAGAAAACCTAACATTGCAATTGCTCCGCCAACCACATTGAAGATACCAAAATCCGTAACCCCCAAAGCATTAAGAATCAACCTTGTAGTGTACAATGAGATAAACATAGTTATCCCCATCTTGGCATACAAAAAACCTGTATTTTTTATTACCCTATTAGCTATGGACATTTAGAAAAAAATCAAATAATAAAACTTTGGTTACTAACATATTCGCATCTAAACTTTCTTTCAATTCAAATTTTGAAAAAAAAGAAAGTTTTACTTTTACTCAACCTGTTTTAAAATTTTATGCCCTGCTTTTAAAAGATCTACATCTCTTTTCATCAACTTTATGTCCCCTTTCATCATATCTTTCACTAATCCTTTTAGATCATATTCCGGCACCCAACCCAGCTTTTCTTTTGCTTTAGAAGGATCTCCTAACAATAAATCTACCTCTGTTGGACGGAAATATGAAGGATCTACCGACAATACTTCTTTTCCAATCTCGACTTTATATTCGCCTTTACAGGATACAACATAAGCTTTTTCATCAACTCCTTTACCTTTAAAATCTAACTCAATCCCAACTTCTTCAAAAGCCATACGAACAAATTCTCTAACCGTGGTAGTCACCCCAGTGGCAATTACCCAGTCTTCTGCTTTTTCAGCTTGCAATATCATCCACATCATACGCACATAATCTTTAGCATGTCCCCAATCTCGTTGAGCTTCTAAATTCCCCAAATATATTTTATCCTGTAAACCAAGGGCTATTTTTGCTACAGCTCGAGTAATCTTTCGGGTCACAAAAGTTTCACCTCGTCGCGGAGATTCGTGATTAAACAGGATTCCGTTACAAGCATACATATCATAAGCTTCACGGTAATTCTTAGTAATCCAAAAGCCGTAAATTTTAGCTACTCCGTAAGGAGACCTTGGATAAAAAGGACATGTTTCATCATAGAAGCCATTTGCATTTTTATTTTCCGGTAAACCGCCGTAAAGTTCAGAAGTAGAAGCCTGGTAAATTCTTGTTTTTTTCTCTAGCCCTAATAAGCGCACTGCTTCTAAAATTCTTAGAGTCCCTAATCCATCTACATTACCTACATACTCCGGAGAGTCAAAAGACACTTTAACATGAGACATCGCTCCCAAATTATAGATCTCATCAGGTTGCGTTTCCTGTATAATACGGGTTAGATTCATAGAATCTGTTAGATCACCATAGTGCAACTTTAACTTTTGTTCTGGATCATGTGGATCCTGATACAAATGATCAATCCTATCAGTATTAAATAAGGAAGCTCTTCTTTTGATACCATGAACCATATAGCCCTTTTCTAATAATAACTCAGCTAAATAAGATCCATCCTGACCTGTAATACCCGTGATTAATGCGACTTTCATAATTAAAATTTTAAGTATTAGTTTAGATTGTTAAATCGTTATAATTTTACTTCCTTAAAGTTCTCTATATTTTCAAGAAACCATCGATACGTTCTCTCTATTCCTTCTTCTAGATCTACTTTATGTTTCCACCCCAAATTATGCATTTTGGAAACGTCCATTAATTTACGAGGTGTTCCATCTGGCTTCGAACTATCCCAAAAAATATCACCTGTATGACCAACGCTTCTTTGTATTGTTTCCGCCAGTTCTTTAATGGTGATATCGATACCGGTACCTATATTATATAAATGTTCAGGTAGTTTATTCTCAAGTGCAAAAACAATACTTTCAGCCATATCATCAACAAATAAAAATTCTCTCATTGGTGTCCCACTACCCCATAAAGTAACTGGCGCATTTCCATTTTCTTTTGCTTCATGAAATTTACGAATCATTGCAGGTAAAACATGTGAAGTTTTAAGATCAAAGTTATCGTGCGTTCCATATAAATTGGTAGGCATCAAACTAACAAAATCTTTATTAAACTGTTTGCGTATTGCCTGGCAGGTCTTTACACCCGTAATCTTTGCAATCGCATACCATTCATTAGTAGCTTCCAAAGGTCCAGTAAGCAAATATTCTTCTTTTAATGGCTGCGGAGCTAACTTAGGATAAATACAAGAACTTCCTAGGAATACAAATTTTTCAACATCTAGTTCATGTGCTGCATTAATTAGATTGTTTTGGATTTGCATATTCTCCATAATAAATTGGTATGGATAATCATTGTTTGCTAAAATCCCACCAACTCTTGCTGCGGCGTCTATAATAACATCCGGCTTTTCTTTTGAAATAAAGTCAGCGACTTGCTTTTGATCTCTAAGATCAAGCTCTTTACTAGTTTTTCCTATCAAATTAGAATAGCCTTTATTTTCTAAAGTTCTCCATATAGCGCCACCTACCATTCCACGATGACCTGCAATATAAATTTTAGCAGTTTTATCCATAACAATCATTATTTTAATTTCTTTTTTTAACAATTGAATTAATTTCCAATCGCATAAAATTTAAATCCTAAATCTTCCATTTCTTTATTACTCAATAATTTTCTTCCATCGAAAAGGAAAGCAGGTTTAAGCATATTTTCATAAATTTCTTTCCAATCTAAAGTTTTGAATTCATCCCACTCTGTCATCAGTGCTATTGCATGAGCATCATTACAGGCTGCTTCAGCAGTATTTACAACTTTAACAAGTTTGCGGTTTTCTTCATCAGACCTTGAACCTAGATAAGCCAAATCAGCATAAATTTGTTCAGCAGTTACTTTAGGATCGTATACAACAATTTCTGCCTGTTCATTTAAAAGATAATCTGCGACATAGATAGATGCAGCCTCTCTTGTATCGTTAGTATCTTTTTTGAAAGCCCATCCTAGCATTGCAATTTTCTTTCCTGATACTGTATTATAAAGTGTCTTTACAATGTTAGCAGCAAAACGTCTTTTTTGATGATCATTCATGATAATCACCTGCTCCCAATAATCAGCCACTTCATTTAAACCGAAAGACTTAGAAATATAGACGAGATTAAGAATATCTTTCTGAAAACAAGATCCTCCAAAGCCTACAGAAGCTTTAAGAAATTTGGGCCCAATTCTAGTATCCATGCCTACAGCTTTCGCTACTTCATTCACATCTGCACCTGTCTTTTCACAAAGTTCAGACATTGCATTTATACTAGACACTCGTTGTGCCAGAAAAGCGTTAGCCGTTAATTTCGATAATTCCGAAGACCAAACATTTGTGGTTAGGATATTGGTTTGAGGCACCCAATGTCCATACACATCAACTAAAGCTTGCATTGCTTCTCTACCCTTTTCAGTATCAATCTCGCCACCAATTAAAACCCTATCCGGATTTAATAAATCATCTACTGCCGTTCCTTCTGCTAAAAATTCAGGGTTTGATAAAATTTGAAAATTAACGCCATTCCCAGTATTTTCAAGGATATTTTTTAATGCCTGAGCCGTTCTAACGGGTAAGGTAGATTTTTCAACAACAATTTTATCTGAAGTAGCAACCCTTGCAATTTGACGTGCACATAATTCTATCCACTTTAGATCAGCTGCCATTCCCTTACCTATACCATAGGTCTTTGTTGGTGTATTAACCGAAATAAAAATCATATCTGCTTTATCGATCGCCTGATCCACTTCAGTAGAAAAAAATAGATTTCTACCTCTGGCTTCCTCTACTATTTCAGATAAACCGGGCTCATAAATAGGAATATTATTCACATCTTCATCGTTCCAGGCAGCAATTCTTTTTTCATTAAGATCTACTACGGTTACATTAATTTCCGGGCATTTTTGAGCAATAACTGACATAGTTGGCCCACCAACATAACCAGCTCCTATACAGCAGATATTCTTAATTTTCATTTATAATATTTTAGTTGATTACTTTATGAATGAGCAGAAACACATATAAAGTCACTGTTCCTTAAATCTTTTTTATTATATAATAGTGGTATTTGATTCCAATCCTGTATTTCGGCATGTGCATAAGAACAAACAGCGTGTCCTGCGGCGGTATCCCATTCCATAGTCGTGCCAAATCTTGGATAGCAATCCAAAACACCTTCAGCCACCATACAGATTTTTAAAGAACTTCCTTTAGAAATAACCTCTACATTAGGGTATTCTCTTCTTTGCTTTTCAATAAAATTTTTAGTTTTTTCTGTCAAATGAGATTTACTTGCTGCAATTGTAAAATTCTTTGTATCAGATTTTAAAGGAAGTTTCTGTTTATTTTTAAAACTACTCTGAAAATCATCGAAACATGTAACATTAGCTAATTTGTATGATCCTGACTTTGATCCCCAATAAATTACCTTTAAGGCCGGAGCATATACAACACCCAACACTGGTTTTTGTTGTTCGATCAAAGCGATATTTATGGTAAACTCTCCACTTTTTTTGATAAACTCTTTAGTACCATCTATTGGATCTACAATCCAAAGCTTCTCCCAATCTTTTCTCTCCTCGTAAGACAAATGTTTTCCTTCTTCAGAAAGAATTGGAATTCCTGTTTTTTCCAGCTCTTCTTTTATAATTCTGTGCGCAGCTTTATCGGCTCGGGTTAAAGGTGAATTATCCGATTTAAACTCTACATCGAAGCCTCCTTCATTATAAATTGACATTACCTTTTTGGCCGCTTTAAAACTTGCCTTAATTGCTATCTCTAAATACTGATTTTCCAAATTAAACAATCATTCCTGCAGCTACAGTTTCATTAGTTCCTTCATCAATTAGAATGATGCTTCCGGTATTTCTATTATCACGATAAGAATCGATCATTAATCTTCTTGTAGCCCGAATCTTCACTCGAGCAATATCATTCATATTCAAGCTATCATCACCTTCCTCACGGTCATAAGAATTGATATCTATCTTATAAACCACAGATTTAATCATTGCTCTTTCCTCATTCGAAGTATGCTGAATTAGATATTTAGCACGTGGCTTCGCAGCCTCATTATTTAACCAGCATAACATCACATCAAACTCTTGAGAAGGTTCCGGCTGATTATTTTTTTTCACGATCATATCTCCTCGGCTAATATCTATATCATCTTCCAAGGTAATCGAAACAGACATTGGAGCAAAAGCTTCTTCAACTTCAATATCACCTGTATTGATGGACTTAATTTTTGAAGTAAATCCTGAAGGTAAAACAGCTACTTCATCTCCTTTTCTATAAATTCCGCTAGCGATTCTACCAGCGTATCCTCTATAATCCCTAAACTCCTCAGATTGCGGTCTTAGAACTGTTTGAACAGGAAATCTAGCATCTATCTTATTAATATCGCTACTAATATGAAGTGTCTCAAGAACGTTTAAAAGAGTACCACCAGCATACCAGTTCATATTTTCTGATTTATTCACAACATTATCTCCTTCTAAAGCGCTAATTGGAATAAACCGCACATCTTTCATTAATAACTTACTACTAAATTCTTCAAATTGAGCCGTAATTTTATTAAAAGCCTCTTCAGAAAAATCAACAAGATCCATTTTATTTACACATACCACAAGATGTGGAATATTTAATAGCGAAGCTATAAAAGAATGTCTTTTTGTTTGCTCGATAACGCCGTTTCTGGCATCAATAAGAATCACCGCTGCATTAGCTGTCGAAGCTCCTGTCACCATATTTCTTGTATACTGAATATGACCGGGTGTATCTGCTATTATAAACTTCCTTTTGGGAGTAGTAAAATAGCGATATGCAACATCTATGGTAATCCCCTGTTCTCTTTCATCTTTAAGCCCATCCGTAAAAAGAGCAAGATCGACGCCGTCATGTCCCTTTTTAGAGCTCGTCTCTGTAACGGAAGCTAATTGATCTTCAAATATAGATTTTGAATCGTATAAAAGCCTTCCTATCAAGGTACTTTTACCGTCGTCTACACTACCTGCGGTTGTAAATCGTAATAATTGATTATTACTAATTTCCATAGTAACTTGTATCTTAAGGTCTAAGACCCATTTATTTAAAAATAACCCTGTTTTTTTCTGTCTTCCATAGCCGTTTCTGAGCGCTTATCGTCAGATCGATCGCCCCGTTCTGTCTTGCGCATGGTAGAAACCTCTTCTGCAATTTTTTCCAGTGTATCTGCATCAGACTCTATGCCTCCAGTAATTGTGATGTCTCCTAGTGTTCTAAATCTTATTTTCTTAGATAAAATTTCTTCATGCTCTTCCAATTTCAAAAAATCCGAAACCGGAATCCAAGAATTGTTTCTCCAAACCACCTCTCTCTCATGAGCGAAATATAAAGATGGGATTTGAATATTTTCACGTTTTATATAATTCCAAACATCCATTTCAGTCCAATTACTTATTGGAAATGCCCTAAAATGTTCTCCTTCAAAATGCTTTCCATTAAGGAGATTCCATAATTCCGGACGTTGATTTTTAGGATCCCATTGTCCAAAATCGTCTCTATGCGAAAAAAATCGTTCTTTAGCCCTAGCCTTTTCTTCATCTCTTCTCCCACCACCTATGGCACAATCAATCTTATTAGCCTCAATAGCATCGAGCAGAGTGGTAATTTGTAATGCATTACGAGTTGCATTTTTACCCTTTTCTTCCTGCACCCGGCCTTGGTTTATAGATTCCTGAACAGAACCAACCAAAAGATTAACGCCTAATTTCTCCACTAGATCATCACGAAAAGCAATGGTCTCTGGAAAGTTATGCCCAGTATCCACATGCAATAGCGAGAACGGTATTTTACTTGGATAGAACGCTTTTTTTGCTAAATGAGTCACAAGAATCGAGTCTTTGCCACCGGAAAATAAGATTACCGGATTATCAAATTGAGCCCAGACTTCTCGTAAAACATAAATTGCTTCCGATTCAAGTTCATCTAAATAATTCAGATAATACTTCTTCATATCATTTTTCAATTATTCGGTCGTGAATATACTGAAATATTCTCCGAATGCTTTCTTCTATTTCTTCCTTTTGAGTTTCTACATGCAAATCTGGTGCTGTAGGCTTCTCAAACTCACAGGTAACTCCTGTAAAATTTCTTATCTCTCCCTGCCTTGCCTTTTTATATAGACCTTTAACATCTCTTTTCTCACAAATCTCTATTGGCGTATCAACAAAAATCTCTATACATGCATCACCAAGAGTTGATTTTATAATGTTCCGATCAATTTTTTTAGGGGTTATAAATGCAGCAATCACAATTAAACCACTATCCAAAAACAATTTACAAACTTCAGCTATTCTTCTAATGTTTTCATTTCTGGATTCTTGATCAAATCCTAGATCTCTATTGAGTCCACACCTCATATTATCCCCGTCCAATGTGTACGTATGAAAACCTTCGGAAAAAAGTTTTTTCTCCAGCAGATTAGCCAAGGTAGATTTACCAGATCCTGAAAGACCGCTAAACCATACTGCAATAGGCTTCTGACCTTTTAAAGAAGCTCGTTCGGAAACAGAAATTTCATATTTATGGGGAATAATATTACTCATATTAATCTATTCTACTTAAGAAGCTAGCAACTTAAAAATAAAAGCAGAATTAAATATTTCTATTGGATTAAAGGTGAATTTTTATCTACCAGTTGTTGATAAACCCCTTTTACATCTTGCGAAGCTTTTTTCGACAAAATCAAAATAGCATCATCAGTATTTATGAAAATACAATTTTTCAATCCAACAAAAGCGGTAAATTTATCGCAGCCAATAACCATATTCCCATATTCATCTACAGGATAACCAGACTCTAAAAAGTAATCATATACCGCTTCAAAGCTACCCATGTCGCTCCAGTCGAATTCAGCATTAACCACCTTTATTAATTCACTACGTTCCATTACAGCATAATCGACGCTTATAGAAGGGATTTGCATCGACAATTCCTCATCAAGCATCCCATCATTCGCCTTTTCAAAAGCCTCCTTAGAATTATTATACACCTCGGGTTCATATTTTTGAAGTTCTGATAAAAACACCCCTGCTTTAAAGCAAAACATTCCGCTATTCCATAAAAAATTACCTTTATGCAGAAAATCTTTTGCGGTCTCTAAGTTGGGCTTTTCGCGGAAAGAAAGTACCGATTGTCCATCACTTTCAATATACCCATAACCAGTTTCTGGCCTAGTTGGTTTTACACCAAATGTTACAATATTATCTGATTTAGCTAACTCTATAGCCTTAGAAACTGCTTTATCATAAAATTGATCTGCCTTGATAATATGATCGGCAGGTGTCACCACCAATATATCATCTGGTTTTACCTGAAATGCTGCAAAGGCAATAGCTGGAGCAGTATTTCGAGGAGTGGCTTCAACTATTTCATAATAATTATTAACTCCAAGTTTTTCCAGACTTTTAATTGAAAGATTGCGATTATCTTTATTTCCCACCACTATCAATCCATCAGAAAATTTCTGATTTCGCTTAACAGCAAGCTCAAATAAAGAATCATTCTTAAAGATTTCTAAATATTGTTTAGGTCTGGATTTTCTGGATAGTGGCCATAAACGGCTTCCCACCCCCCCGGTTAATACAACATGATAAGTAGCACCCATACTTTAACTGATTATTTTACTTTAAAGATAAAATTTTATACGGCTTCGCCGCAAGAGTCACAGATTTAAATCTCCCAAGTAGTTTATTCGAAACTTCAATTCATATAAAAAAGAAGCTGTATTTTATGTGTAAAATCGATTCAACCTTTAGTTAAACCGAGCTCCAAAACTATTTATTTAGAGTACACTAACCTATAAATAAATGTTAATTCAACAAAACTAAAATTTAACATTTTTTTTACTATTGCTATATATTTAAAAAGACTCCGGTGTTATCAAGAAATATTCATTAATTAAATAGTTAAATTCAGAATAATGTGATATTCATTAATTCAAATAACTTCATTAATATCAGCAGTTAAAAATATTCCTAAATCTGGCAGAACAAGCTTTAATTTTGTTTTATTTATCTCCTGAACAAAAGCCGTTTTATCTTTAAAAGCTCCTTTTTTAATCTTGAAATTTTCACCCGGTTTATATTGTGAAACTCTAATATTATTGATGGTTTCATTGCCCAACCACTCTTTGATCATTTCAATTTCATTTTGACGAACTTTAGCCGGCTTTCCTAACCAAAATAAATATTTTACGACCCCTGGCACATCAAAAACTATAGAACGATCCTTTTCTAATAACTTCACAAAAATATATGTTCGAAATAAAGGAACAGTGAACTTCTTTTTACGATCACTCCATTGTCGTACTTCTTCTATTACGGGACAAAAGACCTCAATTCCCATTTCCTTTAGAGTTTTAGCCACTCTAATTTCAGACTTAGGCTTTGTTATTACTACATACCAAGACATAATAAATCACTGGTTTGAAACAGAAGCTATCTTTTGGGGAATAATTAAAGAAACCTTAAGTGGGGAAGTTTCTAAATGAATCATAGCTTCAAAAATGAAGCTGTAAATATAAATCAATTAATAAAATTCAATAAAAGAAAGTGTAAAAATTTTCATGGCTCATTAATACTAAAAAGAAAAAAGAACTATATCGAAATAGTTAATAACTCCTCACAAATACCGCGTGATTTCAGCAAAACATGACATTAATCATAATTTCTCCAGAGTTAATATGAGAAATTTGTATCAAACAAAACAAATAAGCCATGAGAACTAAATCCCTTAATTATTCATTGATCACTTTAATCCTTATAATTTTCACAGGATTTAATGTAAACAGCCAGAATCTTAAATCGATTACCTCTAACATTTTGGTAGAAGGAACATCTAATATTCATGATTGGGAAATGACTTCTAAAAATGCCGTTGGACACATAGAAAGTAAAGACGGAAAAGTCTCTAAAATCACAATTGAAATCCCGATTAAATCTCTAAAAAGCGGAAAAGGAGGCATGGATAAAAATGCGTACAAGGCTTTAAACGAAGATGATTATCCTAAAGTAAAATTTACTTCGAAAGAAGTACAATCAAACAAGATTATTGGAAACCTTACAATGAATGGAAAGTCTAAAACAATTTCAATACCAGTAAGTATAAAAAATTCTAACCAAAACATCAAAATCTCAGGAAAACAGACAATTAACATGACCGATTACGGTGTAGAACCTCCAACAGCTTTGATGGGTACCATTAAAACAGGTGAAGAGGTAACGGTAAACTTCAATTTTCAATTCAATCAATAACTAATTCATAAATCAAACAATATGAAAACTATATTTAAAATCTCCGCTATTGCTTTCTCTTTATTCCTAGGAGTAAATATACAAGCTCAAGACAATCGAAATCTAGATAATTATCGCGAACCAGATAAAAATGGTGTCAATGTTTTTGAAGCACCAAAAGATACCACCACTACTTTTGATGGATTAAAAGTTAGAATCGGAGGAGCCTTTGCTTTACAGTTCCAGGCTTTAGATAATGAAAATGCAAATATAGACGGTTATCAAATACAAGGTATTGGCGAGAATTTTAACCTTCCTACCGCAAATTTCGATTTAGATGTAGCCTTGTATGATGGAGTTAGAATGCACCTTCGTACATACTTATCTTCAAGACACCACCACGAACCTTATGTAAAAGGAGGATATTTATTGGTAGACAAACTCAACTTTGTGCAAGAAGGATTTTTAGAGGATGTTATGAAATACACCACGATTAAAATTGGACATATGGAAAACAACTATGGTGATGCTCACTTTAGAAGATCAGATAATGCACAAGCTATCTACAATCCATTTGTAGGAAACTTAATTATGGATGCTTTTACTACTGAAGTAGGGGCTGAACTTTACTACCGCCGTAACGGATTTATAGGAATGGTTGGTTTTACAAACGGTAAATTAAACCAATCTGTTAGCGAAAATGAATACAGCAAAACAGGCGGAGCTTCTTTCTTAGCAAAATTAGGTTACGACAAACAATTAAATAACGATTTACGTGTTCGTCTTACTGGTTCTATGTATAACACTGGCTACATTCCAAACACATATCTATACAGCGCAGATAGAGCAGGAGCTAGATATTATAATGTAATGCAAGTATTAGGTAGTGAAAGTGATGATTTTAGAGCTTCAAGATACGACCCTAAGTTATCTAACGAAATCACTGCAATTATGATTAACCCATTTGTGAAATATAGAGGTCTTGAATTCTTCGGAACAATTGAAACTGCCACAGGAAAAGCCAGTGCTGAAGTTGATGACAGAACTGCTAACCAATATGCTGGTGAATTGATATACAGATTTGGACTTGATGAAAACATCTATGTTGGCGCTCGTTATAATGTAGTAGATGCAGAAGATCCTTCAGGACAAGATATAAATATCAACAGATTTCAAGCAGCTGCAGGTTGGTTTATGACTGATAATATTCTATTGAAAGCTGAATACGTAGTGCAAAACTACGATGACTTTAGCCAGACAAGTATTTTAAATGAAGGAAAATTTAATGGTGCAACAGTTGAAGCAGTGATTAGTTTTTAGATAAATTCAATTTAGAAAAAGGAGAACGAATTTATCGCTCTCCTTTTTCATTTTTTCATTAAAATCCCCTTAGCAATGAAAACTTTCTTATTTATACTATTTTTAGCATTTTTTGGAATTCAATTAACCAATGCTCAAGACCTAGAACATAAAACCCTAAAAATCAATAAAGAGTCCCATCTTAAAATTACAGGCGACACTAATATCAATACTTTTAGCTGCGAATTTGACCCTAAGGAACTACCAGAACATCTAAGAGTTTCTTTTCAAAGAAAACAAAATACCTTATTCTTCCAAAACACCAGTTTAAAACTAAATTCTAAAGCTTTTGACTGCGGAAGTCGACCAATCAACAAGGATTTTAAAGCTTTGATGAAAGCTGAAAAACACCCTAATATTATTCTAAATTTGATAAAGTTAGAATTCAAAGATTTATCTTCTTCATTAATTACTTTAGAAATAAATATTGCAGGCATAGCAAAAACTTTTGAAGTCCCGGTAAAAATAGATCAGGCTTCTTCAAATTACAAAGGAACAATTCTTCTAAATATCAATGATTTTAAACTAGAACCTCCTAAAAAAGTTTTCGGTTTAATTAAAGTCAAAGAAGAAATTGAAATTAAATTCGATTTGTATCTAGAGGGTTAATTTCAAAATTGATACAAAAGCGGAATCATTATCGTAGCTATTATCCAAAAGATAATATTAAGTAGTGTACCTACTTTTAAAAAATCTTTAAACTTATATTGTCCCGCACTATAGACCATTGTATTGGTTTGATAACCAACCGGCGTCATAAAGCTTGCTGAAGCGGCGAACATAATTGCCATTAAAAATGGCATAGGATCTACACCAAGATTTACTGCTGTAGCAATCGCAATTGGAGTCAATAAAGCTGCCGCTGCATTATTAGACATAATTTCTGTAAGCATTGAGGTTACTAAATATAAACCCGAAACAATAGCCACCGGTCCCCAACTGCCTAAACTGCTAATTAATCCATTAGCAATCATTTCATCAAGACCTGTTTTGCTCATAGCAGTTCCCATACTTAATGCACCAGCCAGGAGAAACACAATTTTCCAGTTAATTGCCTGATACATTTCTTTCATAGATATTGTTTTCAGTAGGACTAAAAGGGTAACACCCGTTATAGCGCCTACCATAATATCAAGAATATTAAAAGTAGCTAACAGAATTACACCTAATATCACGCTAATCACGGTATAAAACTTCTTCTTATCAAAATCGGTTATCATATCTTCTGAAAGAACAATAAAAGGTGCCTTTTGAGAACTTCCTTTTTTACGTAATTCCTTAACGTAATGGGTTTTAACCTCTGCAAGAACTACATCTCCGGCTTTTAATTTCACATCGTAAAGTTGATCGTGTTTTACCTCCTCGCGATGCCTAATAGCTAAAGGAACAGCCCTATACCTTCTTCTAAAATCCATAGATTTTAAGGTTTTACCTTCAATTTCAGAATTAGCTGTTAAAACAAGTTCTACTATGGTAGAATTTGTTCCAGTTAAATCATCATCGCCAATTCGAATGGAAGTACCAATAACTATCTTAGCTCGATCCTTTAAAGACTTAATCTTCTCGACATCGCATCGTATTTTCAGGATATCTCCTCTTTGCAAGATAAAGTCTCCTGCAGGAAGCGTAAACTTCTGGTCATTTCTTCGAATTTCGATGATATCCATCTCCAATTCTTTCACTAAACCGGAGTCCATTATTTTTTTTCCTACAGAACCAGAATCCTCTAAAAGTTCAATTTCGGTAAGGTAACCGCTCATCTGAAATTTTGCACGGAGATCTTTACTTACTTTTCTATTAGGTAATATTTTAACTCCAAAAACAATCATATATAAAATACCAACAACCAGGAAAATTAGTCCCAAAGGAGTCATATCGAACATTGAAATCGAAATACCCGCATCAGATTCAGAAATACTGTTTACCAAAATATTTGTGGAAGTTCCTATAAGCGTACAAGTTCCACCAAAAATTGAAGCAAACGAAAGCGGAATAAGCATTTTTGCGGGACTTTGGCCGGAAGAATGAGCAATCTGAATAATAACAGGAATAAATACAGCAACAACCGGTGTATTATTAATAAAAGCCGAAATGAAGGCTATAAGCACCATCATCAAAATTATGCCTACATTAAATTTATATCTAAAAATACCGGATAATCGATGTGCCATAACCTGAAGTGCACCAGTTTTTAACAAAGCAGCGCTTAAAACAAACATAAAAGCCACAGTAATAGTAGCGGTATTGCTAAACCCTCTTACCCCTTCCTGTGGAGTTAGAACACCACTTAAAATTAAAACCAGCATAACCGATAAGGCTACTAGGTCAATAGATAAAAGTTCGGTAGCAAAAAGTATAATTGCTCCAACTATAACACATATCGTTATAATTGCCTCGATCGACATAATTTCTAGGTTCCGGGTTAGGATTAGTATTTCAAATATATAGAATTCAAATCCTGATCAAAATAAAAAAGCCCTCAAAAATTTGAGGGCTTTTTCTGTTGGCCTACTAGGGCTCGAACCTAGACTCTTCTGGACCAAAACCAGACGTGTTGCCAGTTACACCATAGGCCATTGCTGTAATGCGGATGCAAATTTAAAACAAAGTTTCATTCCCACAAATATTTTTTAAAAAAAATACAACTTTTAATTGAAATCAGCATGAACGCACTATCCAATATTATACTAAATTTAAGAACTTCAGTACTTTTCTAAATTCAGCAAAAAATAAATACTTTAAATAAGCGTTGTACAGACGTTCCTAATTTTATTACTAAATTCGCCACACAAGATTCAACATTACGGAAAATGACAAAATTCAACTTTAAAAAGTGGAATATAATCACCGGTTGGGTGATTTTTGCTATCGCCCTTTTTACCTACAGCTCGACTCTAGAACCTACAGCCAGTTTTTGGGATGCAGGAGAATATATTGCAACTTCAGCTAATTTAGAAGTAGGCCACCCGCCGGGTGCGCCACTTTACCAAATGCTTGGGGCGTTTTTCTCTACTTTCGCTCCCGATAACGCACATATAGCGTTAATGGTAAACTTTATGTCTGGATTAGCCAGTGCGTTTGCGGTATTATTTATGTTCTGGTCAGTTTCTCTACTTATCCGTAAAATTTCAGGACCAGCGAACACGCTTAGTGTTTCTGGACAAATTGCCGTTCTTGGGAGTGCAGCCGTTGGCTCTTTAGCCTTCACTTTTACCGATAGTTTTTGGTTTAGTGCTGTAGAAGCTGAAGTTTACGCTGGTGCGGCATGTCTTATGTCCCTTATGTTTTATCTTGGATTACTTTGGGAACGGGATATGTTTGAATCTCGCGGAAACAAATGGCTAATTTTAATATCTTTAGTTACAGGACTAACATTCGGGATTCACTTTATGGGACTTTTAACGATCCCAGCGATTGGTTTTCTATATTTCTTTAAAAATTATCCAAAGGTAACCGTAAAGAATTTCATCATTGCCAATGTCGTAGTAGTAGCAGTATTACTATTCATATTTAAATTATTACTACCTTACACCTTAACATTCTTTTCAGCTTCCGAAGTTTTCTTTACAAACTCACTCGGGATGCCTTTTAATACGGGTACAATCGTAGCTTTCTTAGTCGTTATTGCTGCTTTTTACTTCGGAATTAATTGGAGTATAAGAAACAAGAAAACTGAAATAAACACACTATTACATTGTATTCTCTTTATCTTAATAGGATTCTCTTGTTGGATCATGCTACCTATTCGTTCTAACGCACCGACTGTTATTAATGAAAACAGCCCTGATAATGCGCGTGAACTACTTGCTTACTACAATAGAGAGCAATACGGAGAAACACATTTATTTTACGGCCCGCAATGGTCTGAAATGTATTCTGGTTTAGATGAAGACAATCCATACAGCGATAAAAAACCTAAATACGAGAAAAACGAAGAGCTTGGCAAGTATGTGATTACCAATAACTGGAAAAATACGAAGCAAAATCTGGATGATGATCATAAAACTTTCCTTCCAAGAATGTGGAGTACAGAGCATGCTTCAAATTATATGGATTTAACGGGAGCACTTAAATTTACCGTTAAACCAGAATACCAGGGTGAAGAACGTTTGATGCAAGCTATCTCTCAGTTTAAACAACGCTATTCTAGTGGAGAGTTAGATAACTCAGACTATCATAAATTTCTTCAACAATTTAGTGATTACATTGATGTTGGAAAACCTACACCCTCAGCTAATATTTCCTATTTACTAGAATACCAAATTGGTTATATGTACTGGAGGTATTTTATGTGGAATTTTGTTGGGAGACAAGATGATATTCAGGGAAAATATACTGATTTACATGGAAATTGGCTAAGTGGCATAACACCAATTGACGAATGGCACTTAGGGCCGCAGGATAATCTACCTGATGATGTTAAAGACAACCCGGCTAGAAATACCTATTATTTTCTACCATTTTTACTTGGTTTTATTGGTTTCTTTTTTCATTTAAACCGTGATAAAAAGAACTTCTGGGTATTACTTGTATTTTTCTTATTTACAGGTATAGCGCTTAAGATTTATCTGAATGAAAGACCATTTGAACCTCGAGAGAGAGATTACGCATTAGTAGGTTCGTTCTATGTATTTGCGATGTGGATAGGTTTTGGGGTTTATGCGATTTATGACAAACTGAAGCATTATCTATCACCAAAAATTGTGGCTCCGATTGTCATTTCTGCTTCGTTGATTGTACCCGTTATAATGGCAGCCCAAAACTGGGATGATCACGATCGTTCTGATAAATATTCGGCATTAGCGATGGCCAAAATGTATCTGGATTCTGTAGACGAAAACGGAATAATATTTACCATTGGTGATAACGACACCTTTGCGCTTTGGTATGCACAGCAGGTGGAGCGATACAGGATGGACGTTAGAGTTGTAAACACAAGTTTATTTGCGACCGATTGGTATATCGACCAGATGAAGCGAAAAGCTTTTGATAGCGACCCGATACCTTCGCAATTAGAACATGATTTCTATTCTGGGCAAAATGATATTGTGATCGGCAGAGAAATTACTCAGGATACGCTCAATATTAAACAATGGATGAATTACATTGAAAGCGACGATGCCAGAACCAAATTAGAATATTCTGAAAACGAAACTTTTAACACCTACCCTTCTAAACATGTTAGAATTCCGGTAAATAAACAAACTGTTATTGATAGCGGAATCGTAGATCCTAGCGAAGCCGACCAGGTTGTTGATCATATAGATATAGAAATAGGCTCCAACCTTATCTATAAAAACAGATTGCTAATGTTAGACATTATTGCTAACAACAATTGGGAACGTCCAATCTATTTTACAGGCGGAAGTTATGGCGATGACGATTATTTATGGATGAAAGACTACCTTCAACTAGAAGGAGTAGCTTACAAACTTGTACCGATTAAAACACCGGTTAATCCTAGAAACCCATTTGATATGGGAAGGGTAAATACCGATAAGATGTACAACTTGGTAAAAAACTGGGATTGGGGTAATATGGGAGATCCAAATATCTACCACGATCCAGAAACACGTAAAAACTCCATCACCTATAGAAGCAATCTTGCAAGACTAATAGAGAATCTTCTTAACGAAGGCGACCAGGAACGTGCAAAAGAAATTTTAGATTTAGGAATGGAAAATATGCCGGTAGATTATTACGGTTATTATACGCTTTTAGAACCGTTTATCAATGGCTACTATAAAGTTGGAGAAGACGAAAAAGCAAGAGATCTTTGGAATAAAGTTGCTGAAAAATATAAGCAAAATCTGGATTGGTACAGCACCTGGGATTTCCAGAGACAGCGAAGATATGCTGAAGATATTTTTACAGACGTAGAACGTTACCGCGGTCTGGTTGACATTTTGGTTAGAAATCAGGATGAAAAAATAATGAAAGAGAAAGCTGAAGAATTCAATAATTACCTAAAGAAATTCCAGCATTTCTATGCTGAGGATGAAGGTATCGAACCTGAAGCATCTCCGGCAAATCAATTACGCCAGCAAGAATTAGAGCAAGAATTAGAGCAGGAACTTAACCAGGGACAAGCAGCACAAGATTCCCTGCGGATTGATGCTGTCGAATAAACAAATAAAAAGGTCTTAAAATATCTAAATTCGATATTTTGAGACCTTCTTTTTATGAATCGTTTTATACTTAAATATCCCTGGATTCTAAAAAAGCTTTATCCAAAAAGACTTTCCAGAATTCCTTCGGAAAAAACACTATACCTAAGTTTCGATGACGGCCCTATTCCTGAAGTTACTCCGTGGGTACTAGAACAACTTGAAAAGTATGCCGCAAAGGCTACTTTTTTCTGTATAGGAGACAATGTTAGAAAACATCCTGAAGTTTTTCGCCAAATTGAAGCTAAGGGACATACCATAGGAAATCATACATTTAACCATTTGGATGGCTGGAAAACATCCACTTCAGATTATTTGGAGAATTTCAAAAAAGCAGAACAAATTATACAATCTCAGCTTCACAATTTATTTCCTTCCGAAGAAAAATTGTTTCGACCTCCCTACGGAAAGATTAAAAATAAACAAGCTTCTGAAATTACGAAACTTGGTTACAAAATTGTAATGTGGGATGTGATCACGGGAGATTTTGATGCCAAATATGATGAAGAAAAATGCCTTAAAAATGCAAAAAAACTAATACGTCCAGGCAGCATAGTTGTATTTCACGACAGTTTAAAAGCTGAAAAAAACCTGAAATACGTACTACCAAGACTATTGGAAGAATACACTAAAAAAGGCTGGAAATTTAAAGCGATCTATTAAGAATATTCTTCTAAGCGTGAAAGAATAGCCTCTGCCTTTTGTTCTCCACTTTTTCGCCACATCATTTCTCCATTTTTATAAATCATAAGTGTTGGCAGACCTTTTACACGAAGTGCCTCTGCCAATTGTGTATTTTTATCTACATCGATCTTAATCACTTTTGCTTTATCCCCAACAGCGGAAGCAACATCCCTCAAAATAGGATGCATATTTACAGAAGCTTCATTCCATTCCGTATAAAAATCGATAAGTACAGGTATATTAGACCCTACTAGTTCTCCAAATTTTGACATAAAATTGCGCTTTACTCGATAAACCGAGATATTATTTTTTTCAACATTCACCTTATTTCAAGGTGATTTCTTTAAACACTACTCCCAGACGCTAACCAAATATAATAATTAATCCTTATTATGAAGGCGCCTCTCCTTTTCGTAATTCTATTACACTAATCTCTGGCCATATCCCTACTCTACCGGGAAAAGCCAAATAACCAAATCCACGATTCACATTAATATACCGCTGATTCTCTTGGTATATCCCCGCCCAGTTTTTATAACGATATTTCGCCGGGCTCCACTTTATAAAACCGGGAATCTCTATTCCAAATTGCATACCATGGGTATGACCACTTAGCGTTAAGTGATAAAATTTATTATGATTCTTCACTTTTTCCTGCCAGTGCGAAGGATCATGACTAAGCAATATTTTGAAATCTTTATCAGCAACATTTTTACCCGCAAGATCTAAATCTCCGGCTTTTTTAAAATGTCCACCTCCCCAATTTTCCACACCTACAACGGCGATTTTCTCCCCGTTTTTTTCTAAATATCGATGTTCGTTAAGTAGCAGATCCCAACCCATTTCAGCATGCGTAGCTTTTAATTTTTCAAGATTTTGCGCTTTTGCATCCGCACTACTCCAATCTACATAATCGCCATAATCATGATTTCCTAATATGGAGTAAACGCCATCTTTCGCTTTTATTGTGCTGAAAAGTGATTTCCAATCATTCATTTCAGTAGCCATATTATTTACTAAATCTCCCGTAAAGAAGACCACATCGGTTTTTTGTTTATTAAGTAAATCTATTCCATAGGAAACCTTTTCATGATTATCAAAACTACCGCTATGTACATCACTAATCTGGGCTATTCGGTAACCGTCGAAAGCATCGGGAAGATCTTCAAAATGCAATGTGTAGTTTAATACTCTGAAATCGTATTTCCCTTTAAACATTCCATACAAAACAGAAACAAAAGGAATCGCAGCTAGACCAAGCGCGAGCTGACTCACAAATTTTCGCCTGCCGGGCGCGCTGTAACCACTTCCAGAAAATGCTTTAAAAACTCCAATAAAAAATCTAATAATATCCTCTCCAAAAAGAAAAAGTACGATAACAATTTTAGCCAATAAAAAAGCAAGAACGATCCCAAAAGCAAATCCAATTGCACTAAAAAAACCACCGCCTGCACTTTTCCATTGATAGATAAAATTACCAATCACAGCGACACTAACAAGGATATATATTATAGTAACCCACCAAGAACGGTTCAAACTTCTTAAAGCTTGGTAAGCATAAATATCAATAAGCAAATAGAAAGCAATAAATAGCAACCACCGCATAATTCTAGGAGATTTTCAACGAAGGTACTTTTAATCAATTCTTTATTATCCTTCTTTAAAATTAATTTAACGTAATAAGCCTTGTAAACACTAGCCTTAAAATCAAAATTCCTTAAAATTAACAGCGCTAACATTGTAAATTTACCCCGTAAAGTCTACCTTTCCAGCCTAATTCTCAGCTAAAACCTTATAGCTACGCACTATGAAACGTAGAAATTTTATAAAAAAGGCAGGAATCACGGGAGCTGCGATAAGTGCCACCCCTTCTATTTTCGCCCAGAATATTTCTGAAATCAAAACATCAAGAGAAGCATCTCTTCCCATTGCTATTGCAACATGGAATTTCCATGAAGCAACAAAAAAAGCCGGAGAACTTTTAAACAAAGGAACATCTGCACTTGACGCTGTAGAACAAGGCGTAATGGTTGAAGAAGCTAACTTAAAGAATACAACCGTAGGCAATGGAGGTGCTCCAGACCGTGACGGAAATGTAACTTTAGACGCCTGCATCATGGATCCAGAAGGAAATGCTGGATCTGTGGTTTATCTTAAAAATATTGAACACCCTGTCTCTGTAGCAAGAAAGGTTATGGAACAAACTCCGCATGTTATGCTAGCAGGAGAAGGTGCTCTACAGTTTGCTATCCAAAACGGATTTAAAAAGAAAAACTTACTAACTAAAAATTCTGAAAAAGCCTGGAAAGAATGGCTTAAGGAAAAAGAGTATAAACCAATCATCAACATCGAGAATCACGATACCATAGGCATGCTATGCATGGATAAAGATGGTGATATCGCAGGTGCATGCACCACTTCTGGCTTAGCTTATAAAATGAATGGCCGTGTTGGAGATTCCCCAATTATAGGCTCTGGTTTATTTGTAGATAACGAAGTTGGCGGCGCAGCTGCTACCGGTATGGGAGAAGCTATCATGAAAAGCGTAGGTAGCTTTTTAGTGGTAGAGTTAATGAGAAACGGTAGATCTCCACAACAAGCATGTAAGGAAGCTGTAGAGCGAATTGTAAAAAAGAATGCCAATCATAAAGATTTCCAGGCTTGCTTTATTGCTATAAACAAAAATGGAGAGGTTGGCGGATATGCCATTCACGACGGTTTTTCTTACGCCAAGTATCAGGACAATAAAAATGAAAATGTAAAATGTAAAAGCTTTCTTTAAAGGAAAGTCTTAATTAACTATGAGTAACAATAC
Source organism: Zunongwangia sp. HGR-M22 (assembly GCF_027594425.1). NCBI lineage: Bacteria > Pseudomonadati > Bacteroidota > Flavobacteriia > Flavobacteriales > Flavobacteriaceae > Zunongwangia > Zunongwangia sp. HGR-M22. The sequence goes on along the minus strand of NZ_CP115159.1, from coordinate 340,704 downwards.
AAACAAGTCGCATCGTACCGCATTTATTTTCTTAACTATTTTATTTTTCCTTTGGGGATTTATTACAGTATTAGTAGACTCCTTAATTCCTAGATTAAAAGAAGTATTTACTTTAAGCTACTTTCAGGCAGGCATGGTGCAGTTTGCTTTTTTTGGAGCCTTCTTTTTGCTTTCTATCCCTGCAGGTTATATTCTATCCAAAATTGGTTATAAAAAGGGAATAATCTTAGGTCTAAGCACTATGGCCGCTGGTTGTTTGTTGTTTTGGCCGGCAGCGTCGTTTAGAGTTTTCTGGGTCTTTATGGTAGGTTACTTTGTTTTGGCAGGAGGAATTACGATTCTTCAAGTAGCAGCTAATCCATACGTAACTATTTTGGGTCCCGAAAAATCAGCGTCAAGTAGATTGAATCTTTCCCAGGCATTTAATGCCTTAGGAACTGCAATAGCTCCTGCAATTGGCGCATTATTTATTCTGAAAGATAAAGTAATGACCACTGCCGAAATTGAAGCATTATCTGCTACTCAGCAAAAAGCTTATTATATTTCTGAAGCGGGTGCTGTACAAAAACCATTTGTTGGCATTGCTATTTTTATAGCAGTAATCGCTTTAGTTTTTGCGTTTGTCAATCTACCCAAAGTAGGAGATAAAGCAGCTTCTAATGATTACAGAAATGTTCTAAAAAATAGAAATCTGGTGATGGGAGCTTTCGGGATATTTTTCTACGTAGGTGCCGAGGTAGCTCTGGGAAGCTATATGGTAAATTACTTTTTAAATCTGGAGTTATCTGAAATTATAAAATCCACTCCTTTTTTACGTAATATCGCTCAATGGATATTAGATTCTGGTCTAGAAGAGGCCAGCAATATGGCCGTAGTTGGTGTATTCGTCACATTCTACTGGACAGCCGCTATGATTGGCCGATTTATAGGGTCGTATCTAACCAAGAAATTTAATCCAGCATTAGTTTTATGTGCATTCGCACTTTGTGCTTTTTTAATGATTAATATTTCTAACCTTTCTGTTGGTATAGTTGCCATGGTTACGATAATATCTGTAGGATTATTTAATTCTATCATGTTCCCAACAATATTTAGTTTAGCACTAGATGGCCTGGGAGACGATAAACCACAAGGATCGGGTGTTTTATGTACCATGATCGTTGGTGGCGCAGTATTACCGCCTTCTTTCGGGTTTTTGACTGATAGATTTGGATTTGGTATCGCTTTCTTTTTAGTAATGATTGCGTATGCTTATATCTTCTTTTATGGTTTTATAAACCGCAAAAGACAAGTAGAAGTTTAAGACAAATAAGATCAACAACATATATAAAAACCGTTCATAAAAATGAACGGTTTTCTTTTTGTATAATATTATCTTCGTAGTTTTGGGAAGATACAGATAAATTTTTCAGTAAATATGGCTGCTCAAAAAAGACTTTTCTTAGTAGATGCATACGCATTAATCTTCCGCGGATACTATGCTTTTATAAAAAACCCCAGGATAAATTCTAAAGGATTCGACACTTCAGCAATAATGGGATTTATGAATTCTCTTTTTGATGTTATAAGAAGAGAAAAACCAGACCACCTGGCGGTGTGCTTCGACAAAGAAGGAAGCGAACTAAGAACCGAACTTTTTTCAGATTATAAAGCCAATAGAGATGCTACACCAGAGCCGATTCAAGAAGCTATTCCCATAATTCAGGATATTCTGAAAGCCATGCATATCCCCGTTGTAGAACTTCCCGGATGCGAAGCCGATGATATTATAGGTACTTTGGCAAAACAAGCCGAAAAAGAGGATTACCAGGTTTTTATGGTTACTCCCGATAAGGATTTTGCACAGTTAGTTTCAGAAAATATTTTCATGTATCGCCCGGCTAGAATGGGCAACGGTATCGAAATTTGGGGAATTCCAGAAGTTCAGAAAAAATTTGAAGTCGAGCGACCAGAACAGGTAATCGACTTTTTAGGAATGATGGGCGATGCTGTAGATAACATTCCTGGTCTTCCTGGTGTTGGTGAGAAAACCGCTAAAAAATTCCTGAAACAGTTTGGTTCTATGGAAGAACTTTTAGCGAATACCGATAAGCTAAAAGGCAAGATGAAAGAGAAAGTTGAAGCGAATGCTGAACAAGGAATTTTATCAAAGAAACTTGCCCGAATAATTATAGATTGTGATGTGAAATTTCATGCTGAAGACTACGAACTTTCAATGCCAGATTCAGAAAAAGTACAGTCAATTTTTGACGAACTGGAATTTAGAAGACTTAAAGATCAGTTTATAAAATTATTTAGCGGAGAAACCGAAAGCAACCAAACTCAGGTTACTAATTCTCCATCAGCCAAGAAAAATGCTAAAGTCGCAGGTGCGGGACAATTTTCTTTATTCGGAGGCGATAATTCAGAAAAAATAGAGGATAGCAATAGCAGAAAAACGCTAAAGGATACAGCGCACGTTTACCAAAAAGTAGACACCGGTTTGGCAATCCGATTGTTTCTTCAGAAATTAATGAAGCAAAAATCGGTTTGTTTTGATACTGAAACTACCAGTCTTAATCCGCTTGAAGCACAGCTAGTAGGAATTGCGTTTTCTTGGGAAGCCGGGAAAGGATATTATCTTCCGTTTGAAGAAGACACCGAAAAAGCACAACAACTTATTGAACTTTTACGCCCGTTCTTTGAAGATCCTGAAATTGAAAAAATAGGCCAAAACCTAAAATATGATATCAAAGTTCTAGATAAATATGGCATAAAGATTAAAGGAAAGACTTTCGACACCATGATCGCCCACTACCTAATTAATCCTGATATGCGCCATAATATGGATATTTTAGCCGAAACCTATCTAAATTATACTCCGCAACCTATTTCAGAATTGATTGGAAAAAAAGGCAAAAATCAAAAAAGCATGCGTGATGTTCCTTTAGCTGAACAAACGGAATATGCTTCTGAAGATGCCGATATCACCTTTCAGCTTAAAGAATTTTTTGAAAAAGAATTAGCTGAAGCGAATACTCGCAAATTATTTGACGAGATTGAAATGCCGCTAGTCGAGGTGCTTTCTGATATGGAAATTGAAGGAATAAACCTAGATTTAGATTTTCTGAACTCACTTTCTGAAGCTTTAGATCATGATATTAAAGAATTAGAGACTAAAATTTATGAAGAAGCAGGGGAAGAATTCAAAATAAGTTCTCCCAAGCAATTAGGGATTATCCTTTTTGAAAAATTAGCTTTAGTTAAGAAACCGAAGAAAACAAAAACCGGGCAATATTCTACCAGCGAAGATGTTCTTTCTTATTTAGCCGCAGAACACGATATTGTTCAATATGTTTTAGATTACCGCGGACTCGTAAAACTACAAAACACTTACGTTGATGCTTTACCTGGGCAGGTTGAAAAAACCGGCAGAGTGCATACCGATTACGTCCAAACTATCGCAGCTACCGGAAGACTAAGCTCCAATAATCCTAATTTGCAAAATATCCCAATTCGTACCGAACGCGGTAGACAGGTTAGAAAAGCTTTTGTTCCCAGAAACGAAGATTATATATTATTAGCTGCCGATTATTCTCAAATTGAACTACGCATTATCGCTGCACTTAGCGAAGAAGAAACCATGATCAAAGCATTTAAAGATGGCGAAGACATTCATGCTTCAACTGCATCGCAGGTTTTTAATGTTCCCTTAGATGAAGTTACACGAGAACAACGTAGTAACGCAAAAACCGTAAATTTTGGGATTATATATGGTGTTTCTGCTTTTGGTTTAAGCAATCAAACAAGTTTAAGCAGAGCCGAATCTAAAGACCTAATAGACACTTACTACAAAACCTACCCAAAACTTAGCAATTACATTGGAGATCAGGTAGCTTTTGCCAGGGAAAATGGATATGTTTCTACAATATTAGGCAGAAGAAGATATTTAAAGGATATCAACTCTCAAAATGCAGTAGTTAGAGGCGCTGCTGAACGTAATGCTGTGAACGCTCCTATCCAGGGAAGTGCTGCTGATATTATCAAAATAGCAATGATCAATATTCACAAAAAACTAAAAGAAGAAAAATTTGAAACAAAAATGCTTCTTCAAGTACATGATGAATTGGTTTTTGATGTCTATAAACCTGAATTGGAAAAAATAAAAACGCTTATTAAATCTGAAATGGAAAATGCCTATCAACTTGAAGTTCCTTTAGATGTTGATTTAGGAGTGGGGCAAGATTGGCTAGAAGCGCATTAAACAGCATTTAGAATTTATACAAGCATAGGTGTCTGGAACAAAACTTAAAGTTATTATCCGGCTATTGATGTCTTAAAATTAAGCATTCGTTAAGATAGTTGAGCCAAAACTTTGATAACTTGGAAGAAATTTCAATTCCAGACCAAAAAAAATGCCAGCCAACAAACCATCAGAACCACACTATTCTTTCGTTAAGAAAGTTTGGATTGTTGGTCTAATATTTTCTTTAATTGCTATTATCCTTCTTCTTTTAGAAGCAACATTCGACATCCTTATCTTAATACTTGCAGGAAGTCTTATCGCTTGCTTTTTCAGAGGTTTGGGAGACTTAATACATAAAAAAACTTCCTGGAGTTCTAAAATTTCGCTTTTAACAGCAGTTATTGGCGTGATTCTAATTGTCGCTGGCTTATCTTGGCTTATTGGAGCCACCGTTTCTTCTGAAATTGCAAAAATGGAAGAAACTTTCCCAAAGCTATTAGAAAATGCCCAAAATTCACTCAACGGAAGTAGGTTGGGACGCGAAGCTTCTCAGCAACTGGAACAAATTCAATCTTCAGAAAAAGTACCTGAATTTCTTTCCAGGTTTTTTATGACCACTTTTGGAGGGATTGGTGATATCTATATCATAATATTAATAGGTATCTTTTTTACGGTTTCTCCATACATTTATAAAGAAGGAGTAATTAAATTAATCCCTCCTTCACAAAGGGAAAGAGCAAATGACATCCTAGAACGGCTGGTAAACGGACTAACAAAATGGCTAGCTGGCAAATTTATTGCCATGTTTGCGGTATTTGTATTAACAGCAATTGGTCTGGCCATTTTGGGGATGCCTATGTGGCTAACTTTAGCGATTATAGCCGGAGTTCTAAATTTCATACCTAATTTTGGTCCTCTAGCAGCCATGATTCCTGCAGTGCTAGTTGCACTTACTGAAGACCCTACTACAGCACTTATCGTCGTGATTATGTATTCAGCAATACAATTGTTTGAAAGTAGCTTTATCACTCCAAGAGCTCAACAAAGACTTATTAAAATACCACCAGCTCTAATAATTATTTCTCAAATTTTTGTTGGAGCATTAACAGGTATATGGGGAGTTATATTTGCTACACCGCTTATGCTTATTATTATTATACTCGTTCAGGAACTATATGTTAAGCCAATGGAAAGATATGGTGAGAATTAGATTGCGAAAAATTTCAAAGTTTTTAGCTTTAACATCAAAAATCTATTTTTGAATAATCATTGTATCCTCCTTTTCAGAAGAGAGAGACAAGCACATTAGAGCTTAAAACGTATATCTTTGACTATCAAATCGCTTCCAATAAATTTTAGATAAAAATGATGTTTGCTATATAAATTTATAATTGTACATTTGCACCCCTGAATTTCCCCTTGCTACAACTTTGGGGTTCAGGAATGGAATGTTTAATAACAAGTAAATTTAATTAGTGTGGACACATTAAGCTACAAAACAGTATCAGCCAATAAGGCGACAGTAACCAAAGAATGGGTACTTGTAGATGCTGAAGGACAGACTTTAGGCCGCCTATCATCTAAGGTTGCAAAAATCATTAGAGGTAAGCACAAGGCAGACTTCACCCCACACGTTGATTGCGGAGACAATGTAATTGTTATCAACGCAGAGAAAATCAACTTAACTGGAAAAAAGTGGGATGCTAAAGAATACATCCGTCACACAGGTTATCCAGGTGGACAGAGAAGTCTAACTGCTTCAGAATTATTTACAAAAGCGCCAGAGCGTCTTATTGAAAAAGCAGTAAAAGGAATGCTTCCTAAGAACAAACTAGGATCAGCTCTTTTCCGTAATTTAAAGGTTTATTCTGGAACTCAGCACGATCATGAGGCTCAAAAACCGAAAACTATTAACTTAAACGATCTTAAGTAATGGAAGTTATTCACAAAATTGGCCGTAGAAAAACGGCTGTTGCACGTGTATATGTTTCTGAAGGAAATGGAAACATCACTGTAAACAAAAAAGATCTTAACGATTACTTCACCACAAGTACGTTACAATACAAAGTAAACCAACCTTTCAATCTTACTGAAACTGCTGGTACTTTTGATGTAAAAGTAAATGTATATGGTGGAGGAATCACCGGACAGGCTGAGGCTATCCGTCTTGCTTTATCTAGAGCAATGGTAGAGCTTAACGAAGAAAACAAAGGAGCACTTAAACCAGAAGGATTACTTACAAGAGATCCAAGAATGGTAGAGCGTAAGAAATTCGGTCAGAAGAAAGCTCGTAAGCAATTCCAGTTCTCTAAACGTTAATATTTACCGGGTTGTTACCCAAACAGTTTATTTAAATTAAAAATTTTGTTGTTATTCCAATTATGATTGGAAGTTAGTTTAGCATCTAAACAATCAGGGCCATACTTTAATAAGTAGCCACCTGAATGTTGCTATCTCAACAGAACGTAAACTATTACAAAAATGGCAAACAAAGTAGAAGTTAAAGAATTACTTGATGCAGGTGTACATTTTGGACACCTTACAAGAAGATGGAATCCAAATATGGCTCCTTACATCTATATGGAGCGTAACGGAATTCACATCATCAACTTATATAAAAGTGCTGCTAAAATGGAAGAGGCTGGTGAAGCCCTTAAGAAAATAGCAGCCAGCGGCAGAAAAATACTTTTTGTTGCTACCAAAAAACAAGCAAAAGAAATCGTAGCAGAGCAAGCTGAAAAAGCAAACATGCCTTACATCACTGAAAGATGGCCTGGTGGTATGCTTACCAACTTTGTTACTATCCGTAAAGCTATTAAGAAAATGGCTTCTATCGATAGAATGAAGAAAGACGGTACATTCAACACTCTTTCTAAAAAAGAACGTCTTCAGGTAGATCGTTTAAGAGCTAAGTTAGAGAAAAACTTAGGTTCTATTGCAGATATGACCAGACTTCCAGGTGCATTATTTGTGGTAGACATTACTCGTGAACACATTGCTATTAAAGAAGCTCAAAAATTAAACATTCCAATTTTTGCTATGGTAGACACGAATTCAGATCCTCGTGAGGTGGATTATTTGATTCCTGCCAACGATGATGCTTCAAAATCTATCAACAAAGTAGTTTCTTACGTTTCAGATGCTATCGTAGAAGGTTTATCTGATAGAAAATCAGGTAAAGATTCTAAGAAAGCTGATAAAGAAAGTAAAAGCGAAAAAGCGGCTCCTAAAATGCCAAAAGCTGAAGGAGAAGTGCCATCTAAAGATGCATCAGATCAAAAAGCCATGAGTGAGGCTAAGAATGATGTTAAATTAGAATCTAAGCAAGAAACTTTAAAGAAAGCATCTTCTAACGAAGAAGAATAAAATAACATTTTGGTAAATTCTATGAGTCGTTTAGTTTTTTTCTTTGCAGAATGAACTAAGCGACTTATTCATTAAAAACTAAAACAACTATGGCAAAGATAACCGCCGCTGAAGTAAATAAATTAAGAAAAGCTACAGGAGCAGGAATGATGGACTGTAAAAAAGCTCTTGTGGAAGTTGATGGTGATTTTGATAAGGCTATTGAAGTTCTTCGTAAAAAAGGACAAAAAGTAGCTGCTAAGAGAGCCGATAGAGATTCTGCTGAAGGTGCTGCAATTGCAAAAGTAAATGCAGACAATTCTAAAGGAGCTGTTATCTCTCTTAACTGTGAAACAGATTTCGTTGCTAAAAACGATGACTTCGTAAAATTAGCAAATGATTTCGCAGATCTTGCATTAACTGTTTCTACTAAAGAAGAACTTTTAGCTGCAGATTACAACGGAATTTCAGTTCAAGATAAATTAACTGAACAAACCGGTGTAATTGGAGAGAAAATCGAAATTGGTGCTTTTAAAACTTTAGAAGCTCCATTTGTAGGTTCTTACATTCACGCTGGTAACAAAATTGCTGTTTTAACAGGTCTTTCTAAAAATGTAGAAGGTGCTGAGGATGCTGCTAAAGATGTTTCTATGCAGGCGGCTGCAATGAATCCAGTTGCTCTTAATGAGGAAGGTATCGACCAGACTATAATTGATAAAGAAGTAGAAATTGCTAAAGATCAATTAAGAGCTGAAGGTAAACCAGAAGAAATGTTAGATAACATTGCTAAAGGAAAAATAAAGCGTTACTTTAAAGATAACACTTTAGTAAACCAGGCTTTTATTAAAGACAACAAACAATCTGTTGCACAATATGTAAAATCTGTAGATTCAGATCTTACTGTAGTTGCTTTTGAAAGAGTTGCTTTAGGAGAGTAATTTCTTTTTAAAATATTTTATCAAAAACCGCTTCAATTGAAGCGGTTTTTTTATTTTCAAACCATGTCCAAAAAATCATTCCAATTTAAAGAATTTGAAGTTCATCAGGATAGATGCGCAATGAAAATCGGCACCGATGGCGTACTTCTTGGCGCCTGGGTAGAACTTCCTGAAAATCTAAACAGCATACTAGATGTTGGTACAGGCACAGGCATTATCGCACTTATGCTTGCCCAACGCTCTCCCGCCCAACTTATAGACGCATTAGAAATCGACGAAAATGCATACGAGCAAGCTGTGGGAAATTTTGAAGCCAGCGATTGGGGCGATCGTCTTTTTTGCTACCACGCAGAATTTGGAGAATTTGTCGAAGAAATGCAGGATGAGGAAAAATACGATCTTATTATATCCAACCCTCCATTCTACAACGCAGACTATAAAACCACATCTAAAGAACGCGATATGTCACGTTTTCAGGATGCCCTACCTTTTGAGCTTCTACTTGAAGGCTCGACCTATCTACTTTCCGAAAATGGCACTCTAGCAGTTATTATTCCGAAGAATCAAGAAGAAAGTTTCCTAACTACAGCAGAAAACTTTCAATTATTCCCTAAAAAAATCACTTATGTAAAAGGCAACCAAGATTCAGAAATTAAAAGATGTCTGGTATTACTTGGTTTTGATAATACAAAAACTGAAAAAGACGAATTGACCATCGAAATAGACAGACATCAATACACTGAAGCTTATAAGAACTTAGTTAAAGATTTTTACCTTGCCATGTAGGTATTCATCTAAGATAATACCTTTGAATCATCCATAAAATAAATATCGCCGATTCGTTATTAATCTCTATTATAGCACAAAGCTATTTTTTGCCTCTCGGTTTCCTTCCAGAATTAGCTCTTGGCTTTTTTTGTGATTTGCCAGTACTTTGAGCAGCCTTTGCTTCCGCAGATATTTCTTTAAAAGCATGATCATCTATAACCGGTAATCGCTGATCGATAAGTTTTTCTATAGATTTTAAATAAGGTCGTTCTTCAATATCACAAAAAGCAATCGCACTACCGCTAGCTTTGGCACGACCTGTTCTCCCTATCCTATGTACGTACGTTTCTGCTACATTTGGCAAATCAAACTGCACTACAAGAGAAAGCTGAGATACATCTATACCTCTGGCAGCAATATCTGTCGCTACCAAAACTTTGATTTTCCCATCCTTAAAGTCATTCAACACATTTTGCCGTTGATTCTGAGATTTATTACCATGAATTGCTGCGGAATCAATACCAGCCTGACTCAATTTCTTTACAATTTTATTCGCCCCATGCTTAGTTCTAGAAAATACAATTACGGTATCAAAAGAAGCAGTTTTCAATAAATGAACAAGCAGCTTAACCTTATTTTGTTTTGGCACAAAATAAATTTCTTGATCTACACGCTCTGCCGTAGTTTGTTGAGGCGCGATCTTTACCCGCTCAAAATCACCTAAAATTTGTCTTGAAAGTTCAATAATAGACTTCGGCATGGTGGCAGAGAAAAACAGCGATTGACGCTCTTTAGGTAACTTTTTGAGAATTTTTTTTATCTCATGTACAAACCCCATATCCAACATCTGGTCGGCTTCATCAAGCACAAAATGCTCAATATTATTTAGCGATATAAAACCCTGATTAATCAAATCTAATAACCTTCCAGGGGTTGCTGTTAGAATATCTATTCCACTCTGTATTTTTCTTACCTGCTGATGTTGCTTTACTCCACCAAAAATTACCGTATTTCGAATGTCGGTATATTTTGAATACGTATCGATATTATCTGCTATCTGAATAGCCAACTCTCTTGTTGGTGTAATGATAAGCACTCTTATTTTTCTTTTACCCTTCGGCGGGACACCCTCTACCAACCTTTGTAATATAGGAATTGTAAAAGCCGCAGTTTTACCCGTACCTGTTTGAGCAGATCCTAGTAAGTCTTTTCCTTTTAATAAGATTGGAATAGCTTGTTGCTGAATGGGAGTAGGCTCAGAATAACCTTTATCTTCTAACGCCCTTGAGATTGAGTCTATAATACCCAGTTCTTTAAATGTCATATAGTAATATAATCTCCAAATATAAAGCTAATTATACAGATTAAGCAACAGCTTAACAATAACCTGCATATTGATTAGCTAAACTGTAATTATTATGGAATTAAAAAGAAACCTATTTACATAAATTATATCAATAAAATTTGTTCTATAGTAGTTATTCCGTAATTTCAATACTAATTTTATAATAGATAATAAGTCAACTAAAATGAAAACAGATCTTTTTACTGCTCCCGATTATTATAATATTGATGACTTATTGAACGACGAACATAAAATGGTTCGCGAAGCAACTCGTTCTTGGGTAAAAAAAGAAGTAAGCCCAATAATAGAAGATGCTGCACAAAAAGCCGAATTCCCAAAGATTTTATTAAATGGTTTAGCTGAAATTGGTGCTTTTGGACCTTATATTCCTGAAGAATATGGTGGTGCCGGCCTAGACCAGATCTCATACGGAATCATAATGCAAGAGATTGAAAGGGGCGATAGCGGAATACGATCTACGACATCTGTTCAATCTTCTTTGGTAATGCATCCTATTTTCACTTATGGATCTGAAGAACAAAGAAAAAAATACCTCCCTAAACTAGCCTCTGGCGAATTAATTGGCTGCTTTGGCTTAACTGAACCCGATTTTGGATCGAATCCTAGTGGAATGCTAACCAATTTTAAAGATAAAGGAGATCACTATTTGCTTAACGGAGCAAAACTATGGATCTCTAACGCTCCTTTTGCAGATATTGCTATTGTATGGGCCAAAAATGAAGAAGATCGAATTCACGGACTTATTGTTGAACGTGGGATGGATGGATTTTCTACACCAGAGACTCATAATAAGTGGTCGTTAAGAGCAAGTGCTACCGGAGAATTGATCTTTAATAATGTAAAAATACCAAAGGAAAACCTCTTGCCAAATAAAAATGGATTGGGTGCACCACTTGGTTGTCTCGATTCTGCTCGTTACGGTATCGCTTGGGGTGCCATTGGTGCCGCTATGGATTGTTATGATACAGCATTGCGCTATGCAAAAGAGAGAATCCAGTTTGGTAAACCCATCGCTGTAAAACAACTTCAGCAGAAAAAGCTGGCAGAAATGATCACTGAAATTACAAAAGCTCAATTACTAGCCTGGCGCCTTGGAACACTCAAAAATCAAGGAAAGGCAACTTCAGCCCAAATATCCATGGCTAAAAGAAATAACGTTGATATGGCTTTAAAAGTAGCTCGTGAGGCCCGCCAGATCTTAGGCGCTATGGGAATTACCGGGGAATACAGTATAATGCGGCATATGATGAATCTAGAAAGCGTCGTTACCTATGAAGGCACACATGACATACATCTTCTTATCACAGGATTGGATATCACAGGACATTCAGCATTCTAAAAATATATGCTGAAATTCGATAAAACTAGCTAGTATTTAATGGATTTTAATTTTTTACTAAAGATCGAAGCAAGGGCAGCGTTTACACCGATTGCCCTTTTTATATTTCTCGCAACACTTCTTTTTTAGCTTCATTTCCTTTTTGGGCACAACACCTTCTACTCTAAGAAAATCCTTAGATTTTTCGGAGTAAAAAACAATAATATTTAAATGCAGGAAACCAATCATAATAGCAACGAATTTAAAGAGATTTAATGAAAATCGATACTAAGATTATTTAAAAAGACTGTTATTATTTTAAAATCCGAACCTAGCTAGTATTTTTGTGGGAAATTTAAGCTTAACCATGATTAAAGACATCAATAAAGTTTTAAAGCCTAAGGTAGAAACTTTACTAAATCACTCGCTATATTCAAAGATCACTTCCCCTAAAGAATTGCAGATCTTTATGGAACATCATGTTTTTGCAGTATGGGATTTTATGTCTTTACTTAAAGCTTTACAGCAAAGTTTAACAAAAACCACTAATCCATGGTTTCCCGTAGGAAATCCTGAAACACGCTATTTAATTAACGAAATTGTACTTGCCGAGGAAACCGATATTAATTTCTACGGAAAGCACCAAAGTCACTACGAAATGTATATTGACGCCATGCAAAAAGCTGGTGCAGATAATACAAAGATTTATAAATTTATAAATCAGGTAATTCATGGTACAGATATCTATTTAATTATCGCTACCAGTGAGCTACCTTGGAGCATTAAACAGTTTCTAAAATTTACTTTTGAGTTAATTTCTGAAGGAAAACCCCACAAAATCGCCGCTGCTTTTACCTTTGGAAGAGAAGGACTAATTCCCGGAATGTTCACTTCTATAATCAGCAATATCCAGCAGAATTTCCCAGAAAAGGATTTGGAGCTTTTTAAATATTATTTTGATCGCCATATAGAATTGGATGATGATGAACACGGGCCGATGGCTTTTGAAATGATTGAACATTTATGCGCCTTCGACGGCAAAAAATGGGAAGAAGTAGAAACTGTGGCCAAGCAAGCTTTAGATGCGCGCATAGAGCTATGGGATGGAATAGAAAAAGAAATAGTACAATTATAACAATAAAGCCGATTGGTTTCCCATCGGCTTTGTTGCTATATATTTTCAGATAGAATTAATTAAGTAGACTCTGGAGCTAATTTAACTTCAAGGCCATCCAAGTCTTCTGTAATTGGAATTTGACAGCTTAATCGGCTGTTACCTTCAACAAAAAATGCCTGGTCTAACATATCTTCTTCTTCGAAACTTTGTTCGGGCAACATATGTTCTAAATTCATAACATAGCATTGGCAGGATGCACACATTGCCATTCCTCCGCAGATACCAATAGTTCCTTCAGGCGCCAACTCGTAAGAACGAATCACTTCCATTAAATTCATATTCATATCTGTAGGGGCATCTACCGTATGAGCCTCTCCTTCTCTGTCGATGATGGTAATCTTTATATCAGACATTTCTTTATTTTTTGAAGCTAACGCTTCGCTTGTACTATTAACTTATACTTTTAACTACTTCTTTTTTTGCCTCTTTCTTACTTCCATCAAAGCCATTAACACCACTAACGGTGGTATATTTCATCACGTACTTTTTATCCGGAAAAATACGTTGGTAGGCACTTTGGCACATAATCGCTGCCTCATGAAAACCACATAAAATAAGCTTTAATTTACCAGGATAGGTATTTACATCCCCAATGGCATACACCCCGGGAATATTGGTTTGATAATCGTAAGAATTATTTACTTTAATCGCATTTTTTTCGATCTCTAATCCCCAATCGCCAATAGGCCCAAGTTTTGGAGACAGTCCAAATAAAGGAATAAAATTATCTACTTCTTTAATTTCTTCACCCAGAGCTGTATCCTTGTGCCGAATAACCACAGCTTCAAGATTGTCCTTACCCTTTAGATCTACAACCTCTGCATTGGTTATCATTTTTATTTGTCCAATTTTAGAGAGTTCTTCAACTTTTTCTACGGAATCTAGAGCACCTCTAAATTCTTGTCGGCGATGAACTAAAGAAACTTCTGAAGCAATATCGGCAAGATAAATAGCCCAATCTAGTGCTGAATCTCCACCACCTGCTATAACCACTTTTTTATCGCGATAAATTTCTGGTTCCTTAATTATATAAGCCACTCCCTTATCTTCAAACTCATTTATTGAAGGAATAGGCGGTTTTCTAGGCTCAAAGCTACCCAAACCTCCGGCAATAACAACTACAGGCGCATGATGCTTTGTCCCTTTATTTGTAGTAACGATAAAACTGCCGTCTTCTTGTTTATCGATAGTTTCTGCTCGCTCTCCCAAGGTAAAACCAGGCTCAAAGGATTTTATTTGCTCCATCAGATTATTCACAAGATCACCAGCAAGAACCTCTGGAAAACCCGGAATATCATAAATAGGCTTTTTAGGATAAATCTCTGAACATTGACCACCAGGTTGCGGCAATGCATCGATTAGATGGCATTTCAATTTCAGCAATCCTGCTTCAAAAACAGTAAAAAGTCCAGTTGGCCCGGCACCAACAATAATCATATCTGTTTTAATCATGTTGTTTGGGTTAATTCGAAAGTCTACTTCTGGATATTTATTACTTCTTCAATCTGTGGCACATACTTTTTAATAGTCATTTCTACGCCAGATTTTAAAGTCATTTGATTTACAGAGCAACCTACGCAAGCACCCTCTAACTGTACTTTTACAAGGCGGTCGTCTTCAATCGCAACCAAAGATATATCTCCGCCATCGCTTTCTAGAAAAGGACGGATTTCGGCCAATGCCTTTTCTACATTAAGTTTTACTTCTTCGCTTGTCATTTACTTAGTTTTAACCGCACTACATCCAGCCATTGTGGTGATCTTAATCGCCTCGGTTGGAGGTAAGCTTTTATTTCTTTTTACCGTTTCTTGCACCATATTTCGGGTTAACTCCTTAAAAGATTCTTCTAAGGGGGTATCTTCCTGAAGTGCAGCAGGACGACCTATATCTCCAGATTCTCTAAGACTTTGAACCAATGGAATTTCTCCTAAAAATGGTATTTGCAAATCTTCGGAAAGGTTTTTAGCTCCCTGTTCACCAAAAATATAATATTTATTTTCTGGCAATTCTTGCGGAGTAAAATACGCCATATTTTCTACAATACCCAGCACCGGTACATTTATACTTTCCTGCTGAAACATTGCTACTCCCTTTCTCGCATCTGCTAAAGCCACATTTTGCGGTGTACTTACCACAACAGATCCCGTAATTGGAAGGGATTGCATGATGGAAAGATGAATATCTCCTGTTCCCGGAGGAAGATCTACCAATAGAAAATCTAATTCTCCCCATGCTGCATCGAAAATCATCTGATTCAATGCCTTTGCTGCCATTGGTCCTCTCCAAATTACAGCCTGGCTAGGTTTAGTAAAAAATCCTATGGAAAGAATTTTAACACCATAGTTCTCTACCGGCTTCATTTTAGATTTACCAGCTACAGTAACCGATAGTGGTCTTTCTGCTGCTACATCAAACATGATTGGCACCGAAGGACCATAGATATCTGCATCTAAAACTCCTACTTTAAAGCCCATTTTTGCCAAAGTGACTGCTAAATTAGCAGTTACGGTAGATTTACCAACCCCACCTTTTCCAGAAGCTATAGCAACTACATTCTTTATCCCAGGAATTGCTTTTCCTTTTATTTCAGGAGCTTTTTTTTCAGGCTCGGGAGTTTCGACTTTAATATTTACCTTAATCTTGGCTTTTTCGTAGACCTTTTCGTGAATAGTTTTCATCACATCAACTTCAGCACGCTTTTTAATATGTAAAGCGGGAGAACTTAACACCAGATCCACAACAACCTCGTCACCAAAGGTCATTACATTTTGTAATGCACCACTATCTACAATATTTTTGCCTTCTCCGGCGATACTGATAGTTTCTAATGCACTTATGATTTCTTTTCTATCTAATTTCATAAAATTTTTTAGTAAGAATATCCTCTAATTAGACCGATTCTAAATGCAAATATAGCTTGAAATGCTAAGAACACGAAGCATTTATATAGAATTGATCTACCCTAATATTTCCAAAACCAATTCAGTTTTTCTAAATTGGTATATTCATAAATTCAGTATGATAAGTATGTAAAACCTTACAAATATTAGCTACTTATCTTCCTTAAAAAGCGCTTTCATAGGATCCCAAAAAATAGATTTGAAATTTACAATCTTAAGATCTTTCACCTCTACGCCTTCTGCCTCCAAAAGCTGTTGCATGGCATTAGTACCTCCAAAATGAATTTTACCAGTTAGCACACCATTTCTATTAACTACACGATGGGCGGGAACCTCATCTCTATCTTTTGAAGCATTCATCGCCCAACCAACCATCCTTGCACTTTTAGCCGCTCCCAAATATTTAGCTATAGCACCGTAAGAGGTCACACGACCTTCTGGGATTTGAGATGCAACTTTGTAAACTTTTTCGAAAAAACCGGTATTAGAACTCATGAATTATAGATCCTAAAAATCGTAACAATCACTAGAATAAGCATCAAACCAGCCATAAAGTAGTTTGAATATTTAGCGAATTTCTCTGCTTTACTTTCAATTTTAATAAAAGAAAGCACGTATAAATATAGGCTCGTAAAACTACCCAGAGATGCTGCTGCTGCAAATGCTATAATTTTAAACCAATTATAGCTTACACCAACCCCAACATTAAAACCACCGGCGATAGCGCAAAAATAAGGAATGGGAAAAATATTGAGGGCTGCTATCAACATACCCTTATACAAACTGTTTTTATTTTTTTTCTTGGAATGAGAGGGAGCGCCCTTTTTATTTTTAGCCTGAATAAAGAAATAAACTCCTAAAATAATAAAGATTACTAAAGCAGCTCTAAGCATTACGCGCTGAACAAAGGGATGATCGAATATATATTTGGCTAAAAGAACGGCTACAAATGCCTGAATTAAAATCACTATCGAAGCACCAATAGCAACCAGCATTCCATTTTTCTTACCACGCTCTATACAGGTTTTCGCCACAGTCATGTTCACGAGACCGGGCGGTAAAACTCCAAAAAGAGCTGCAAAATATACGATAAGAAAAATCCTTGCTTCTTCCAAAAACCTTTTATTTTATTCTGAATTTAATATATGTAATGGGTTTTCCTTTTTCAAGATACTGTTTTTCGTAGAAAGTTTGGATATCTGTTACTTCTTTTGGCGCTCCTTCATTTTTGTAAACATGATGATTAGCATAAATTACCTCGTGGCCTGCCCCATGAAGCAAGCCTAAAGTATAACCATGCATAAATTCACTATCTGTTTTTAAATTTACTTCGCCATTTGGCTTAAGAATTTTTTTATACTTCTGTAGAAATTCTGCATTCGTCAAGCGATGCTTTGTTCTCTTATATTTAATCTGAGGATCAGGAAAGGTAATCCAGATTTCACTAACTTCATTCTCTGCAAAAGCATGATCGATAAGTTCTATTTGAGTTCTCAAAAAACCAACATTCTCCAATCCGTCTTCTAAAGCTGTTTTCGCACCTCGCCAAAATCGAGCCCCTTTAATATCTATACCAACAAAATTTTTATCGGGATACGCTTCTGCAAGACCAACGCTATATTCACCTTTACCACAACCCAATTCTAATACTATAGGCTTATCATTCTTGAAAAAATCACTGGCCCATTTTCCTTTATATTCAAACTGAGCTTCGATTAAATCTTCTCTTTTAGGCTGAATTACATTAGAAAACACCTCGTTCTCTTTAAAACGCTTTAATTTATTCTTACTTCCCACAGTTAAAAATTGAGTTTCGACAAATTTATAGAATATTATTTGAGTTTTCAGCAAAGCCATGGTTACAATTGAACATTTCCGGTTTAAAACAAAATTGCTAAAAACCGATAGAGCTTATTTAAAGCTTTGATGATGTTTTTTTAATCGGGAAAAAGATGCTGTTCTCTGCGTAAGTATATATTTGTTATATGCAAAAAGGAAGAATTTTAGTTGCTGCTTTAAATTGGGGGCTTGGCCACGCCGCAAGGTGTGTTCCTATAATTAAAGCATTATTAAAAAATGACTACGAACCTATTCTAGCATCCGATGGTGATGCGCTAAAATTATTGCAAAGAGAGTTTCCACATATTACCTGCTTAAGTTTGCCTTCTTATAATATTAAATATACCGAGGATCCCTCAAATTTGAAATGGAAATTACTTTTTGACAGTCCACATATTTTAAGAACGATAAAGGCTGAAAAAAAAGTAACTAAGCAAATAATTAAGGATTATCAGATTATTGGAATAATTTCAGATAATCGTTGGGGTGTACGGCACAAAAATTTAAAAAGCGTCTTTGTAACGCATCAATTAAATGTACTCTCTGGTAACACCACATATTTTAGTAGTAAAATTCAGCAAAATTACATCGAAAAATTCGATGAATGCTGGGTTCCCGATTATCCCGGAAGAAAAAACCTAAGCGGTATTTTGGGACATTTAAAAAAAGAAAATTCAGCTATAAAATATATTGGACCTCTAAGCCGAATTGAAAAACGCTCCTGGCCTAAAATATATGATTTTTTGATTATTCTCTCTGGTCCAGAACCTCAACGAACTTTTTTAGAGAAGAAATTATTAAATACTTTTAAAGATAGTAAGGAGAAAATTCTATTTGTAAGAGGCGTTTTTTCTTCGGAAGAAATTAGTGTAAAAAACACCAATATTAATATAAGAAACCATCTTTATGGAGCTGTTCTACAGCAAGCCCTTAACAGTTGTAAATATATAATTGCAAGATCTGGCTATACAACTATTATGGATTTAAATAGTATTGAAGCAAAGGCTTTCTTTATCCCTACACCGGGACAATACGAGCAGGAATATCTTGCTGAAAGACTTCATAAGCTAGGAGTTGCCCCATTCTGCACTCAGCAAGATTTCACTTTGGAAAAATTGAATGATTTAGAAGAATTTTCAGGATTCAGAAGTATCCGTTTCGATCACTCTTTTCGGGATCTCTTTACTCTTTTCGAGCGTAAATGAAAACTCACTTCCTACACCAAAAACACTTTCTACATAAATTTTTTCCTGGTGGGCTTCTATAATATGTTTTACAATAGATAAGCCTAAGCCAGACCCTCCTTCTTTTCGAGAACCACTTTTATCTACGCGATAAAAACGCTCAAATAAACGAGGAATATTTTCTTTTTCTATTCCTTCACCATTATCTGTTACCCGAACGATAACTTTATTTTTAATCAGGTTTTCTATACTAATTTCTGTTGTACCGCCTTCTTTACCGTATTTAACTGAGTTCACAACGAGATTCGTAATTATCTGCTGAATTCTCTCTTTATCGGCCTTCACGAAAATAGCTTCGCGATACGGCATATCAAATGTAAGCGTGATATTCTTCTTGGCCGCTTTCATCTCTAAAAGATCAAAAGTATTTTGGATTAGCTCTACGATATTAAAGTCCTCAATATAAAGATGTAAATCACCAGTTTCTAATTTGGTGATCATATCAAGATCTTTTACAATGTAGATTAGACGCTCAACCCCTTTACTGGCACGTTGCAAATATTTTTTTCGCACCGTTTTGTCTTTCATTGCCCCGTCCAATAAAGTTAAAATATATCCCTGTACCGTAAAAAGTGGTGTCTTTAACTCGTGAGAGACATTTCCCATAAATTCCTTACGGTAATTCTCACGTACTTTTAATGTTTCTATCTCCAGCTTTTTATGTTCGGCAAACTTCTCTACTTCTTTAGTTAAGGTTGCCATATCTGTTGTCACCTGATTAGGCCTTAAGGTTGAAGAATCCAATAAAGAGACATCATCGTAGATCTTTTTTATCCTTTTGTAAATAAAATTTTCTACACGATACTGAATTATAAAAAAAGAAAAAGTATAACTAACAATTATAAAACCAAGTAAAGCCCACCAGTGAAAGTCTCCTGATAAATAAGAAAAAGCAGCCCAGAGACCGCTTAAAAATAAAGTTAGATATAAAGAGGTCTTTATTGCGAATGTGTAGGACTTCTTAAATTTTTTTGCCATTAAACTACGAACTTATAACCAACGCCTTTTACGGTTTTAAAGCTGTCGTCTCCAATTTTTTCTCTTAGTTTACGAATATGAACATCTATAGTACGTCCTCCTACAACAACTTCGTTACCCCAAACTTTGTCTAAAATATCTTCTCTTTTAAAAACCTTACCCGGTTTGGAAGCTAATAATGAAAGTAATTCAAATTCTTTACGAGGCAAAATCATCTCCTCTTTATTTCTCACTACTTTATATTCATCTCTATTAATAACAATCTCCCCAACCTTTACAATGTTAGAAGTTGCTTCTTCATCTCTAAACCTTCTTAATAAAGCTTTCACTTTACTAATTAAAACTTTTGGCTTTATTGGTTTAGTAATATAATCATCAGCTCCGGCATCAAAACCTGCCATTTGAGAATAATCCTCACCCCTGGCCGTTAGAAAAGTTATAATTGTTTCGTCTAACTCAGGGATTTTTCTCATTTGCTCACAAGCTTCAATACCATCCATACCCGGCATCATTACATCTAGTATAATAAGATGCGGAGTTTTCTTTTTTGCCACTTTTACCGCATCTGCGCCATTATCGGCTGTAATTACCTGATATCCTTCAGCAGAAAGGTTATAGCCAACAATCTCAAGAATATCTGGCTCATCGTCTACTAGAAGGATACGGATGTCTTTTTTCTTCATTTTATTGTATAGATTTTAACAAATACGGGGTAAATGTAATTATTAATTTCAACCTACAATTTAAGCATTTATTTAGTAACCTTTACATAACACTAAAATGACAAAGCGTTAATTTGCCGTTAACACAAGCTTTACATACCCCCCTTTAATTTGCACTCAAGAATCAAACAAAGGGATGAATAAATTTTTAGTACTCATTGCATTTTTACTTACTATCGTAGTAAATGCTCAAGAAACAACAGGTTCGATCGCAGGAAAGCTTACCGACCGCGAGATGAACGGCGAACCACTAGCGTTTGCCAATGTAACAATTAAAGGAACTTCTAAAGGAACAACCTCAGACTATGACGGTTTGTATGTTCTAAACAAATTAGAACCCGGTACTTATACGGTGGTTTTTAGCTTTGTAGGTTACGAGACCTTAGAAATACCAAACGTACAGGTTGTTGTAGATAAAGTTACAGAAATAAATACAGATTTAGGCGCCAGTGCTGCATCTTTAGATGAAGTTGTAATTACTACAGTTTCCAGAAGAGATAGTGAAGTTGCGCTTTTATTAGAACAAAAGGGTGCCATTGAAATGATCGAAAACATTAGCGCACAGGAATTAGCGAGAAAAGGTGTTGGTGATGCGCAAGGCGCTTTAACAAAGATGGCTGGTGTAAGTAAACAAGAAGGAGTTAAAAATGTCTTTGTAAGAGGTCTTGGTGACCGTTACAACTCTACCACTCTAAATGGATTACCTCTTCCTTCTGAAGATCCAGAATACAAAAACGTCGCTTTAGATTTTTTTGACAGCAATATTATTAATAGTGTTGGAATAAATAAAACATTCCAAAGTTCTTTGTATGGAGATTTTGCTGGAGCAAATATTGATATCATTTCAAAAGAATTATACGGCAAAGAAACCATAAAAGTTGGTTTTGGTTCTGGTGTAAACACTAGAGCTGTAAACGCTGATTTCGAAACTGTAGACGGAGCTTCTTGGTTTGGCTATGGATTATCTTCAGACAGCCCAATAACCAGCTTGGATACTTACGGTTTTGAAAATTCTATGGCTTCTAACAATCAAAATTCTCAGATCAATGTTAATGGAAATTTTCAACTTGGTAAAAGGTTTGATGTTGGAGAAAATTCTTTAAAAGCATTATTAATAGGCTCTTTCGATAGCAAATACAGCTATAACGAAGGTAATACCAAAGAAATCAATGCGCAGGGATTACCTTTAAGAGACCTGGATTTTCAAAAATCACAATATAATGTTTCCCAAATATTGATGGCTAATTTGGATTATGGGTTTGGAGAAAATAATTTAAGTTTCAATTCTTTGTATATCCATAATAATACCCAAAGTGTAGGAAACTATTTTGGCCAGTCTGCAAATATATCTGAGGAAACAGACGATTCTGCATATATAAAAAGACAGCAGGTTAATGACAATACGGTATTCGTTAATCAGTTGCTAAGTGAATTTGCCTTAACCGAAAGGATTAGTTTACAAGCTAGTGTAGGTTACAACATGACAAGAGCAAATGAACCAGATCGTAGACAAAATACTTTTGTTTATAACCAAACCAATGATAATTACCGTGTTGCCGTAGGTACACCTGGATATAATTTACGATTTTTTTCAGACCTAAAAGAGGATGAGATTGTAGGTCGCTTGAATGCTTCATATGATTTTGGAAAGACAACTAACGATGAAGAAGCCAAGGGAAAAATAAACATTGGTTACGATTATAGAAATACCGATAGAACATTTAACTTCTTACAATTTAATCACGATTTTGGTTCCCCTGTTACCGTAGATCCTAACAATCCAGATTTAGTTTTCAATCAAGAAAATCTTTCAAATGGCACTTTTAGGTTAGTAACCAACAGTGGCTTTGGAGATGATTTTGATCCTTTGGACCCTTTCTTCTACGAAGGAGAAAAAGACATACATGCCGGTTTCGCAAGTGCTTTTTATCAATTTAGTGAAGCATTTACCTTTAATGCCGGTTTGCGTGTAGAACATATTAATCAATATGTAAACTGGGACACTAACTTATCGAGTAGTGAAAATAATAGAAACACAGATCCTTCTGAAATTCAAAACACTTATTTGCTACCTAGTTTTACCGGTAAATATAATTTTAACGAAAATAGTATCGTAAGACTTACCGGTAGCAAAACCTACACCTTTCCTCAATTTAAAGAAGTAGCTCCATTTGTTTATGAAAACGTAAACTTTTCGAGCTTTGGTAATCCAGATTTAGAAGCTTCAGATAACTACAATCTTGATCTGAAATACGAATTCTATTTTGGCGGTAACCAAATAATATCTATAACAGGATTTTACAAAAAAATTAAAAATCCTATCAACAGAGTACAGGTAAATTCTGCAGCTAACCAACTTTCTTACATTAATTCCGGAGATGAAGCTGATGTTGCGGGAGCCGAATTAGAAGTTCGTAAAACTATTTTTAATGTCGAATCTACCGAAAGCAAAAAACACGAATTGGCTTTTGGCTTAAATACCTCGTATCTATACTCAAGACAAGATTTATCAAATCCTAGCACGAACTTTACGAATAGTGAAGATGAGCTAGAAGGTGCATCTCCATGGGTTTTAAATACAGACCTTACTTATAATTACGACAGCAATAATTTTAATTTAATGTCTTCTATAGTGCTAAATTACTTTAGTGACCGAATTTACTCTTTAGGTGTTCAGCAACAATCAAATATTGTGGAAACCGGAATCCCGACATTAGATTTTATCGCCACAGGCACTATTTCAAAACATTGGGGAATAAATGCGAAGATTAAAAACATTTTAGATCCTGAATTCAAATTAACTCAAGACGATTTAAACGGAAATACCAACACAATAAATAACTTTAAAAAAGGTATGGTCTTTTCGCTAGGACTAAGTTATAGTCTCTAATAAATTATTAAACACTCTTTTATAAATTAAATCTTAACTAAACACAAACACTTATGAAAAAATCAAAATTATTTCTATCGATTTTGACCATTGCAGCTTTATTAGGAAGTTGCTCTGATGACGACGATAATGTAACTCCAGGTACAGATGACGATGGAGGCGTAGTCGAACAAAAAGACGATGTTATCGATTCACAGGATGATCCAGATTTAGATCCCGAAGATCTTAAAGGTGAAGTTCGTGCTGATGTAACTATTACAGCCGATTCTGAATGGATGCTTACAGGAGCATTGAGAGTAGTAGATGGCGCCACATTAACCATAGAGCCTGGCGTTACTATAAAAGCTCAAGCAGGAGGCACTGAAGTTTACATGGCCATTCTACAAGGTGCAAAAATAGATGCACAGGGAACAGCTGAAGAACCTATCACGATTACTTCAGCAGCAGAGAACCCACGTTCAGGAGACTGGGGAGGACTTATTTTAGCCGGGTACGCAAATATTAACACCGGTGAGTTTGCTCAAACTGAAGTTGCGGAAATAACTTATGGTGGTGATAATAATGAAGATAACTCAGGAATTATTGACTACATGATCGTAGAATATACCGGTGCAAGAATCGGTGGAACGCAAGAATTTAATGCTATTACATTCTATGGTGTAGGTAGCGAAACTTCTATTAGCAACATCATGGTAAGATACGGTGATGATGATGGTCTCGAATGGTTTGGAGGTACAGTTAATGTCACCAATGCACTTGTTGTAAACGCCAAAGACGATTGGTTTGATTGGACACATGGATGGACAGGTAATGGGAAAAACTTCTATGGAATTAGGGAGTTTGGTTTTAACGATGTAACTGAAGATCCTAGAGGTATTGAAGCAGATAGCAATGAGAGTAATAACGACGCTTCTCCAAGATCAAACCCAACTATCGATGGTCTTACTCTTTACCACCAGTCTACCGCAAATATGTCTGATATGATTAAAATTAGAAGAGGAAGTTCTGCGACTATAACTAATGCTGTTGTTGCGATTTTTGCAGCAGAAGATGAAAATGCAGGTACTGCATCTGATTTTATCGATCTAGAAGATGGCTCCGGAAACGGATCTAGCGAAACATCAATTAGTGTATCTGCTTTAGGAGGTATCGATGCTACTGCTATTAAAAATGTTGGTGCTACTATTACAGTAGAAGATGGCAACACAGGAGCTGATACTTCTGTATTCGCTTGGACAGGATATGATTTCCCTTCTTTAGGAACAGAGTCTGAAGATTAATCTATTTAATTCTGTTAGAATTTAAAAAAAACGGCTGCCAATGGCAGCCGTTTTTTGTTACCATTTTAACTTCTTAAAATAAACATAAATACATCTCTTTTAATTATGCAAATTTTAGATAAACTTTTTCAATATTTATTGTAAGTTTGCAATAACCGACTAAGAAAGAATGAAACAAAAATATCTCTACAGTCTTATCATGGTTCTATTTTTACTGATAGCTGCTCCTGCAGCTGCTCAGGAAAATGATCTACGCCTTAACAAAAGGACTGAAGAGACAATTGATGGTCTTAGTATGTATCCAAATCCGGTTTCTGGAGATAAAGTTTATATTACCAGCACGAAGAATCTTGAAAAAGAAATCGAAATTTACAACGTTCTGGGAAAAGCCATCAAGAAAACTAAACTTATCGGTAAAGAGCTTGACATTTCTTCTTTAGATGCTGGCATTTACATCGTGAAAATCAAAGAAAAGAACGAGATTGCTACGCGCAAGCTTATCGTTAAATGAAGAGGAGAGGCTTCGGCCCACGACGCTCTTCCCCAAGAGGCAGATAAACTTTATTCTTGCGATTAATTATTCCTTTATTTTTTATTCTTTCTAACTTTGCTTAAAAATTGCAGACAATGCAGAAAAGCAAAATTTTTGATATTCAGTCTAAAACTGATTTTGAAAAAATAAGTCTTGAAATCTTCGAATTTCAATATAAGAATAACAAAACCTATCAGGATTTCTGCAATCACTTAAATAAAACTCCAGGTAACGTTCAGCAATTAGAAGATATTCCTTTTCTACCTATCGAGTTTTTTAAGAGTCACCGCATACTTTCAGAAAATAAACCAATAGAGATCACTTTTACCAGCAGCGGAACTACTGGAAATAAAACCAGTAAGCATTTGGTTACCGATTTGGATATCTACGAACAAAGTTTCGAAAAAGCATTTCAAAAATTTTACGGTGCTGCCGAAGACATCACTATTTTAGCACTTTTGCCATCCTACTTAGAACGCGAAGGTTCTTCGCTTATCTACATGGCCGAGCATCTTATTCAGAAAAGTCAAAAAAAAGAAAGCGGCTTCTATTTACACAATCTCGAAGAACTAAAATACAAGCTCATCGAGCTCGATAAAAAAGGCGAAAAAACGCTTTTAATTGGTGTTTCTTTTGCTTTGTTGGATCTTGTAGAAAACCACCAATTTGAGCTTAAAAATACCATTGTAATGGAAACTGGTGGAATGAAAGGTAGGCGTAAAGAAATGATTAGAGAAGAACTGCACAGCATACTTGCCAAAGGTTTTGGTGTTTCGTCGATACATAGCGAGTATGGTATGACCGAGTTACTTTCACAGGCTTATTCTAAAGGCAATGGCGTGTTTGAATGCCCGCCTTGGATGGATCTTATTATTAGAGATCCTGAAGATGCTTTAACGACAGTAAAATCGGGAAAAACCGGAGGAATAAATGTAATCGATCTTGCGAATATTAATTCTTGCTCGTTTATTGCTACTCAGGATTTGGGAAAAATAAATAAAGATGGAACGATTGAAATATTGGGGCGTTTTGACAATAGCGATATTCGTGGGTGCAACCTAATGGTTTTATAATCAAATATTTTTAAAACTAATTGTAAGTTTAAAACTCTAATTACGACTTATCTTCAGCAAAATATATGATTGTGGTAATCATAGGTTTTCGCAAATAAAATTTTTCATATTAGATTGGTTAGTTAGTTGAAAAGCCCCTTCTGAAAATTCAAAAGGGGCTTTTTTATAATCATGTTTAGGTTTATAATTTATACCACAACCAAAATGTAGGTATTCTTTTTACCTTTATTCAGAATAACATATTTATTATTGATAAGATCATTATTGGTGATCTTGTAATCTTCTTTTACCTTTTCTTTGTTTACAGAAACCGAGTTTTCTTTTAAAGCTCTTCTGGCTTCTCCGTTAGATTTCAAAAAATCGGTTTTAGCAGAAAGTGCTCCAATCATATCCAAACCTTCTTCAACATCCGCTCTAGAAACTTCAGCTTGTGGCACTCCTTCAAATACATCTAAAAAAGTTGCTTCATTTAAAGATTTCAGATCTTCCGCAGTACTTTTTCCAAATAAAACTTCAGAAGCTTTTACGGCATTGTTATAATCTTCTTCCGAGTGTACCATCACGGTAACTTCCTTCGCTAAAACTTTTTGAAGTTCTCTTAAATGAGGTGCTTCCTGATGTTTTGCAATTATCTCAGAAATCTCCTCTTTACTCAAAAATGTAAAGATTTTGATATATTTTTCAGCATCCGCATCACTGGTATTTAACCAATATTGGTAAAATTTATAAGGCGAAGTTCTATTGGCATCCAGCCAAATATTTCCGCCTTCAGTCTTTCCAAATTTTGTACCGTCTGCTTTAGTGATTAATGGGCAGGTTAATGCGTATCCTTTGCCTTCGCCAATTCGACGAATCATCTCTGTGCCGGTTGTGATATTTCCCCACTGGTCGCTACCTCCCATTTGCAAAGTACATTGATGTTCTCTAAACAAATGTAGAAAATCATAACCTTGCACTAATTGATAAGTAAATTCAGTAAAAGACATCCCTTCTGAAGCATCGGAAGATAAACGCTTTTTAACCGAATCTTTGGCCATCATGTAGTTCACACTTATGTGCTTCCCAACATCACGAATAAATCCAAGAAAAGAAAATTCCTTCATCCAGTCGTAGTTATTCACCAAAACTGCAGTGTTCTCCTCTGCTCCTTCAAAATTTAAAAATCTTGAAAGCTGTTCTTTAATCGAATTTTCGTTATGTCTTAAAGTCGCTTCATCTAACAAATTACGTTCTGCCGACTTTCCGGAAGGATCACCAATCATTCCAGTAGCACCACCAACCAAAGCATAAGGTTTATGTCCCGCTAATTGAAAATGACGCAACATCATAACTCCTACCAAGTGACCAATATGTAAAGAATCTGCTGTTGGGTCGATCCCAACATAAGCAGCGCGCATTTCTTCGTTTAGATGTTCCTCTGTTCCCGGCATCACATCGTGAATCATACCGCGCCAGGTAAGCTCTTCAACAAAATTTTTGTTCATAATTAACAATTTGTTCTTAAAACAGCTGTAAAGATACCATTTACTATTATTTTTCCTAAGTGCTTTAATTATATTTACAGCATGATTTTAGTAACAGGAGGCACTGGTCTAGTGGGAGCTCATTTGCTTTTAAAATTAGCAGAAGAGCGGCAACATATAAGAGCAATCCATCGTGTGACAAGCGATTTACATAAAACGCTAGAGGTATTTTCGTACTACCACACGAGGGAAGAAGCAGAACGATATTTCAAAAAAATCGAATGGGTGATTGCTGAAATCACTAATATTCCTCAATTAAATGAGGTTTTTAAAGATGTGACCCAGGTTTATCACTGTGCAGCTCTGGTCTCGTTTAATCCTAAAGATGAGAAAGACCTACGAAAAATTAATATCGAAGGAACCGCAAATATCGTTAATCAATGCATTGCCAACAAAGTTGACAAACTATGCTATGTAAGCAGTATTGCTAGTTTGGGAAAACCAGTAATTTCTTCGGAACCTACTACAGAAATAACAAATTGGAATCCTGAAACAAACAATAGCGATTACGCGATATCTAAATATGGTGCTGAAATTGAGGTTTGGCGAGCTTCCCAGGAAGGCGTAAAGGTCATTATAGTAAACCCAGGGGTGATTATAGGTCCGGGATTTTGGAAAAAAGGAAGTGGGCAGATTTTTAGTCGCATTCAAAACGGCTTAAACTATCATTTCCCTAAAGTGACTGGTTTTGTAGGCGTAAAAGATGTTATTGATGTGATGATCAAGTTAATGACTTCTGAAATTTTCAATGAAAGATTTATTTTAGTTGCTGAAAATCTAAGCTTTAAAACGATTTTTGATGTAACTGCGGAAAGCATCAACAAACCCAAACCAACAAAACCTCTAAAAAAATGGATGATATCTTTGGGATGGTTTTTTCAGAAAATAGCCTCTGTTTTTGGATATAATCAAAATATCACTAGAAGCGATATTTCTGGCATTTTCGAAAAATCTGAATATGATAACAAGAAAATAAAAAAAGAATTGAATTTTAAATTCACGCCAATCGAAGAAGTAATTAAGGAAACCGGAAAGTACTTCTTAAAAGACAAGGCTAAATAAATTCTAAAAGCGTTATAAATAATCTATTGTACTTCACGCAACTTTAAGCTATCCGCTCTATTTTTTTGCACTGAAGTTCTTTTATCCTCTTTAATAGATTCGATTGTATCTTCTATTTCACGCGCTTCTTTATCTAATTTTTTCTCTTTAATAGAGTCCTTAACGGCTTTTTCCTGTTCTTCTAATTTGTTATAATGCTCTTTAAGGGTATCTAAAGTATCTTTTACCCTATCAAAAATACCGACATAGTCATTATAATTTTCAGAATAATAAGCGTTGCTTTTCTGAAACTGCACACTATCTATAGAAAATTTTTCATAGATATACTTATCAGGTTTTAAGCCGGTCTGCTCCAGCTTAATCTTATTATAATTTCGTGCAGAATTCACCAGAACAATTTCAGTAAGAATATCAACCATCTTATCCATGGGAATAAGATTATCGGGTTTACTCACATGTTTTACGTCCTGGCAGGAAAAACCAATGAAAATTAGAAAAATAAGGCTGTTTTTTAAAAATCTCATTACCTATCGAACTCCAATTGCTGTGCCACATTTGCAAAAGGCTGATGCTTAAAATTCTTGTACACCAGTTTTCCGTTTACAAAAGTATGGGTAATCCTAGATTTAAAAGTAACTCCTTCAAAAGGAGACCATCCGCATTTATAAAGCATATTATCAGATTTTACCTGCCATGGTGCATTAAGATCTACAAGAACTAAATCTGCTTTATAACCTTCGCGAATATATCCACGATCTTTAATATTAAAAAGGATTGCAGGGTTATGGCACATCTTTTCGACAATCTTCTCTAAAGATATTTTTTCCTGATGATAAAACTGAAGCATTGCTGGTAATGCATGCTGCACCAAGGGACCTCCACTTGGGGCTTTGGTGTATGGATTTTGTTTTTCTTGTTTAGTATGCGGGGCATGATCTGTGGCCACAACATCTAGCCTGTCATCGTTTAACGCTTTCATTAAAGCTTCCTGATCGTTTTCTGTTTTCACAGCAGGATTCCATTTAATAAAGGTGCCCTTTTTTTGATAATCATTATCATTAAACCAAAGATGGTGGATACAAACCTCGGCAGTGATCTTTTTATCCTTTAAAGGTTTTTTATTGCTAAAAAGCGCTAATTCTTTAGCAGTAGAAACATGAAAAACATGTAATCTTGCCCCTGTTTTTTTAGCTAATTTTACGGCATTAGAAGACGATTTATAACATGCTTCTTCACTTCGTATTTTGGGATGAAGTTCTATTGGAATATCATCACCATAACGCTCTATACATTCCTTTAAATTATTCTGTATGGTTTCTTCATCTTCGCAGTGAACTGCAATCATTAATGGAGATTTGGAAAATATTTCCTCTAAAACCTTTTGATCGTCCACTAGCATATTTCCCGTAGACGATCCCAAAAATAATTTTAAGGCTGCTGTCTTTTTAGGATCAACTTTTAAAATTTCTTCTAAATTGTCGTTCGTACCACCAAACATAAATGAATAGTTGGCATAAGATTTTTCAGCAGCTAACTGAAATTTCTTCTCTAATTCGTCTATTGTGGTAGTTTGTGGCAATGTATTAGGCATCTCGATAAAAGAAGTAATACCACCAGCAACGGCTGCTTTACTTCCGTTCTCAATATCTTCTTTATGAGTTAAACCAGGTTCTCTAAAATGTACCTGATCGTCTATAACCCCGGGTAAAAGATGGCTTCCTTCCGCATCAAAAATCTGCACATCTGGCGACTTTGCACTTATGGTTTCAGCAATCTCTACTATTATTCCATCTTCAATAAAAACGTCACCTTCAGTAATTTTGCCTTCATTTACAATTTTGGCGTTTTTTATCAGGACTTTCTTCATCACTATTATCTTCTGTTAAACAGACTTTTTACTTTCATTTTTATTACTCCAAAAACAGCTTCATAAATAATAGAGCCGCTCATTTTAGAGGTTCCTCTAGTTCTATCTGTAAAAATAACCGGCACTTCGGTTACCTTAAAACCAAATAGATGAGATTTAAATTTCATCTCTATTTGAAACGCATAACCTACAAATTGAATTTTATCCAAATTTATACGTTTTAGAACTTCTTTTTTATAACAAACATAACCGGCAGTGGTATCATGAATATCCATCCCTGTAATCAATCTAACATATTTAGATGCTAACCAGGACATTAATACACGATTCATTGGCCAGTTAATTACGTTAACTCCGGTTACATACCTAGATCCTATTGCTACATCTGCATCTTCTCTTTTGCAGGCATTATATAAACGTATAAGATCGTTGGGATTATGGGAAAAATCGGCATCCATTTCGAAAATATAATCGTATTCTCGTTGCAAGGCCCATTTAAACCCGTGTATGTAAGCAGTTCCCAAACCTGTTTTTTCTTTACGCTCTTCTAAAAAAAGTGCTTCAGGAAACTCTGCTTGTAAAGTTCTTACTCTGGTTGCAGTACCATCTGGTGAACTATCATCTACTACCAAAATATGAAATTTGCGTGGTTGAGAAAAAATATTTCTTACCAGACGCTCAATATTTTCAATTTCATTGTACGTGGGTATAATTATAAGCCCATGAACCATTCTATCAAATTTTGCACAAATGTAGGGATTTTAAACCATGCTTTTGCTTTCTTTTGTTTTTAAGCTTAGTTTTTATCACATTGCTTTAAATTTGCAGAAAAAATAAATTGCAGACTATAGAACGTTACACCGAACCTTTAGATTGGATCACTATCATATTCTTGATCTGCTTTGTAATGATTGTAATCGTTAGAAACCTTTACAACCAGCGTTTTAACGATTTTCTTTCTATTCTCACTTCCAACAAATTTATGCTGTTTAAAGGAAAAGAGAACAATCCTTTTCATGGATTTAACATTTTGCTATTCAGCGTAAATGCGCTTTCAATATCGGTGCTTATCTTTTGGGCTTACAAGTTTTACCACACTCCTCCTACTGAGGATTTTGCCCTCATTTATATTAGAATTCTTACTGCTTACGTGTGTTTTATACTTTTAAAATTCGGAGTTGAAAAAATTATTTCCAACATTTTCGATATGGATCAGGCAATAGACCTCTATCTATTTCAGAAATTAAGCTATAGAAACTATATCGCCCTTCTGGTTTTACCGGTAACACTTTTATTAATTTACACCGTAAATATTAATGATTTTTGGGTTTATGGTTTGGGTAGCGCTATACTTCTAGCAAATTTAACAGGAATATTTAACATCTTTAAGCAATATCAAAGGTTAATTACAGACAACTGGTTTTATTTTATTTTGTACCTTTGCGCTCTCGAAATTGCCCCTTATTTTATTTTATATAAACTGATAGTAGTTTATCAAATGATCTGATAAAGAATTGATATATGAAAGTGAAAACAATTTTGGTTTCTCAACCAGAACCTAAAATAGAAAACTCTCCATATTTTGAACTGGAGGAAAAACAAAAGGTTAAAGTTGATTTCGTTCCTTTTATACACGTAGAAGGTGTTTCTTCAAAAGAAGTTAGACAGCAAAAAGTAGATCTTTCTAAACATACCGCTATAATCTTAACCAGTAGAAATGCCGTAGATCACTTTTTTAGAGTAGCTGAGGAAATGAGATTTAAAGTTCCAGATTCTCTTAAGTATTTCTGTCTTAGTGAGGCAGTAGCCTACTATTTACAAAAATATGTGGTTTATAGAAAAAGAAAAATTTACGTAGGTAAACGTACATTTGAAGAATTATCGCCTCTTATTAAAAAGTATAAGAACGAAAAGTTTTTATTACCATCTTCAGACATGCTTAAACCTATTATACCTAAAACTTTAGATAAATTAGGTGTACAATGGAAACAAGCAGTTTTTTACAAAACGGTAGTAAGCGATCTTTCGCATCTTAGTGAGGTGACTTATGATATTCTGGTATTTTTTAGCCCTAGCGGTATTAAATCTCTATTTGAAAACTTTCCAGACTTTAAACAAAATAATACAAGAATTGCTGTTTTTGGAAACACCACCATTAAAGCAGCAAAAGACCACGGTTTAACAGTAAATATTAAAGCGCCAACATCAGAAACCCCTTCTATGACGATGGCTCTTAGTAAATATATAGCAGAAGCGAATAAGAAATAAAGGCTTACCTTCTATTAAATTAAAATCCGGTGCTTTGTCTATCAAACACCGGATTTTTTGTTCAAAAAAGCAACTAATTAAAAAGACTAAAAATTACATTCATAATTTACGGGAGCTCCTGAAAGAATTTCAGAATCAGCATACTCCTCAAATTTTTTGAAATTTTGTATAAAGCTATCGGCTAAATATTGTGCTTTTGCATCGTAAGCTTCTTGATCCCTCCATGTATTTTTGGGATTTAAAATATTAGATGGAACATTAGGACAGTACTTGGGAATTTTCAAGCCAAAATATTCTTCTTTTTCAAAAGTAATTTTTTCAAAGTCTCCTGCTAATGCTGCATCGATCATCGCTCGGGTAAAACCTAATTTCATTCGTTTTCCAGTTCCGTAAGGACCACCTGTCCAGCCCGTATTAACAAGCCAAACATTTACTTTCGCTTTTTTCATTTTTAGGCTTAGCATTTCAGCATATTTTGTTGGATGTAACGGCATAAAAGGTGCACCAAAACAAGCTGAAAAGCTGGGCAATGGCTCATGCACACCTTCTTCAGTTCCTGCAACTTTTGCGGTATATCCGCTTATAAAATGATAAGCAGCTTGTCCCGGGCTAAGCTTACTTATTGGTGGTAGCACGCCAAAGGCATCTGCAGTTAAAAAGAAAATATTCTTAGGATTTTCCCCAATAGATGGTTGCTGAATATT
This sequence comes from Zunongwangia sp. HGR-M22, assembly GCF_027594425.1. Lineage (NCBI taxonomy): Bacteria > Pseudomonadati > Bacteroidota > Flavobacteriia > Flavobacteriales > Flavobacteriaceae > Zunongwangia > Zunongwangia sp. HGR-M22. Next base: position 306,685 of record NZ_CP115159.1, on the reverse strand, counting down.
ATGAATATGATCTATTGGATAACTTACGCGCGTGTTCTGAGTGATACTTGTATCTGTATAATCTACTTCACCATTTTTAAAGACAATATTCTCTAAAATCGCACCTGGTTTTATCGCGTTATAAATGTCGGCTTCATTTTCTTTCGATAGATTAATAACTTTTGCATAACAACCACCCTCAAAGTTGAAAATTTTATCATCTGGCGACCAACCATGCTCATCATCTCCTATTAACTTCCGCTTAGGATCGGCAGAAAGCGTAGTCTTTCCCGTACCGGATAATCCAAAAAATATAGCGGTATCACCTTCCTCTCCTACGTTTGCAGAGCAATGCATCGGCAGCGTATTTTTATCGACTGGTAAAATAAGATTTAATGCTGAAAAAATACCTTTTTTAATTTCCCCGGTATAACCAGTCCCTCCTATTAAAGCAATTTTTTTACTAAAATTCAAAATTGCGAAGTTTGGCTGGCGCGTACCGTCTTCTTCAGGATTTGCTTTAAAACCGGGAGCATTTATTATAATCCAGTCTTCCTTAAAATTTTGCAATTCTGCTTCCGTAGGTCTTAAAAACATATTGTAAGAAAACATATTAGACCAAGGATATTCGTTTATAACTCTAATGTTTAATTTATAATCCTTATCAGCGCAGGCATAAGCATCTCGAACAAAAACTTCTTTTCCAGACAGGTAACTAGCTACTTTATCATATAATTTATCGAATTTCGACGCATCAAAAGGAATATTAATATCTCCCCACCAAACGCGATCTTTAGTTACTTCATCTTGAACGATAAATCGATCTTTGGGCGACCTCCCAGTGAATTTTCCTGTTTTAATAGCAAGCACGCCATTTCTAGTTTCCTCTCCCTGTTTATTCTCAATGGTTATCTGTTGAAGTTCTTCAGGTGATAATTGGTAATTCACTTTGCCATTTTCGATTCCGTATTTATTTAACGAAATCGTTTTCGTGATAATGCCTTTTAAAGCCATAATTTATCTATTTATGTCTTATACAGCAAATTTAGGAATCTTCAACAAAAGACCTAATTTTAAAAAATAAATTACTGATATTTTAACTTAAATGCTCTAAATATAAGAAGTGTCCAACCAACAATTAATAAAGCACCTCCTAAGGGAGTTATCAATGCGATGCTACTAAGATCTAATCCAGCTAACTGATCTAGGCTCAATAAATAAATAGATCCACTAAAAAATATAACACCTACGCAAAAAAACCAATATAAAACAGCACTTTGTATTTTTTGGAGATTGGCCAAAGCAAGAAATAAAAGTGCATGGTACATTTGATATTTAACTCCGGTTTCAAACGAGTTCAGCGTTTCTACATCAAGCACGCTTTTCAATCCATGGGCTCCAAAAGCACCTAGAATTACGGCTAAAAGTCCAAATATTCCTCCTGTCACTAAAAATCTGCGCGTCATACTAGAAGTTTTAATATCTTAGTTAACATTACACAAAATTAGTTGAATTATGCAACAAATCCTGTTAATTGGGGCGGGAAAATCTACCGCTGTTCTTATAAAATATCTTTCAGAAAAATCTTCTGAAGAAAACTTTACACTTCTTGTTGCAGACAGAGATTTATCGCTTGCAAAAAAAGCAGTCCAAAATCACCAAAATTGTCATGCTATTAGCTTTGATATTTTTGATGCTGAAAGTTGCGAAACTTATATCGCACCTGTAGCTATTGTAATCTCTATGCTCCCAGCAAGATTTCACATAAAAATTGCAAAAGTCTGTCTGAAATTGAAAAAGAACCTGGTAACGGCATCTTACATTACCGCAGAGATGAAAGCTTTAGATGTTGAAGTGAAAAAGGCCGGACTTATATTTATGAATGAAATTGGCGTTGACCCGGGAATAGATCATATGAGCGCCATGCATATAATTGATAGAATTAGAGATAATGGTGGAAAAATAATAATGTTTGAGTCTTTTTGTGGCGGACTTGTAGCTCCAGAAAATGATACTAATTTGTGGAATTATAAATTTACCTGGAACCCGCGTAACGTTGTAGTTGCCGGGCAAGGTGGTGTTGCTGAATTTATTCAGGAAGGAAAGTACAAATACATTCCTTATCACCGCTTGTTTAGAAGAACAGAATTTTTAGACATTGAAAATTATGGCCGATTTGAAGCTTACGCTAATCGAAACTCTTTAGATTATCGCAAAGCTTACGGGCTGGACGATGTTCTAACACTTTACCGCGGTACGATACGCCGGGTAGGTTTTAGCAGAGCGTGGAATATGTTTGTACAATTAGGAATGACCGATGATAGTTTTACAATGGAAAACTCGGAGGACATGACTTATAGAGAATTTGTAAATTCTTTTTTACCTTATTCCCCTACAGATTCGGTCGAACTAAAATTAAGACACAACCTAAAAATAGACCAAGACGATAGCATGTGGGAAAAATTAATAGATATAGATCTCTTTAATTCTAAAAAAACCATTGGAATAAAAAATGCCACACCAGCACAAGCCCTTCAGAGAATTCTTGAAGAGCAGTGGAAACTAGCCCCGGAAGATAAAGACATGTTGGTAATGTACCATAAACTTGGCTACGAAATAAAAGGCAAGAAAAAACAAATTGATGCTACCATGGTTTGTATAGGTAAAAACCAAACAGAGACAGCAATGGCGAAGACCGTTGGATTACCTGTTGGTATTGCTACAATAAAAATTTTAAAAAAAGAAATTACCACTCCTGGTGTGCATTTGCCAATTTCAAGGGAAGTTTACGAGCCGATTTTGAGAGAACTTCAACAAAACGGTATCAATTTTAAAGAAAAACAAACTACTTACTTAGGTTACAACCCTATAGGTGGTGTAAGTAATTAGGAAATGAAATCTTTTTTCCTATTTTAGCTTTATAACTACAACCAAATGAAGATTATAGATCAAAATGTTGTTATCGATGGTATCGATAAAACCATTCTTAACTTTCTTATGGAAGACGCCAAAAGGCCAATTTTAGAAATTGCTAAAAACATAGGAATTACTGGAGCAGCAGTACACCAAAGGCTAAGAAAACTAGAGAAATCTGGGCTAATAGAAGGTTCCAGACTTATTATAGAACCAAAGTTATTAGGCTATAAAACCATGGCTTATGTTGGAGTCTACTTAGACAAAGCCGTAAGTAATCCACTTGCTGTTAATAAACTTAAAGAAATTCCTGAGGTTATCGAATGCCACTACACCACCGGAAACTGGTCTATTTTTATAAAAGTACTTTGCAAAGACAACGAACACTTAATGAAAGTGCTGAATAAAAACATTCAAGGTATCGAAGGTGTTTCCCGTACAGAAACCTTTATTTCGTTAAATCAACAAATTAGTCGACAAATTAAGATTTGATATTTGGATTTATTCTAAATTAAAATTAATTTTGGCCACAAATGAATACGATTTATACATCCAAATTCTTTGTTGCAAGCCAATGCGACCATAACCGAAAGTTTTACATAGACTTTGGGCATAAAACGGTAAAGTTTACCTTTTGCCAATTACTAGCTTTTCGACATAAGTTGAATGCAATCCAAATCGAAAATCATTTAAACGGAATAAATCCACATGGGCTGGAAGTATTAAGCCTTTGTAATCGCGAACATCTTTTTGTCTTCAATACATATGAGGTCCTCGATTTGAGAGATTTAATCAGCGGAACTTTCGCTATGATGGAAATCAACTCAGTTCTTGCTTAATATTAGACTACTTCTAAATTAACTCTCCTATTAGCTAATTACTTCTTTTTTAGGTATTTTTACATAAAATTTAAACCTATGAAAGACCTTGTAAGACAAAATCTACTAATACATGTAGATGTTTTAGATCTATTAAATAAACAGATCAAACAGGAAGCGCAATCTTCTGCCGCTTATCTTGCAATGGCCTCTTGGTGCGATCACAACGGACTAGTATATAGTGCTGAATTCTTCTATGAGCAATCTAAAGAAGAACGTGACCATATGATGAAAATATTTCACTTTATAAATGATAATGGTGGAACAGCATATTCTCCTGAAGTAGCAAATATTAATCACGATTTTACTTCTTTAGAAGAAATTTTCGAAACCGCATTAGATCAAGAGATCGCCATTACAAAAAGCATTCACAATATTATTTATGAATGTAGAAATAAGCGTGATCTTACTACTGAAAACTTTTTACAGTGGTATGTAAAAGAGCAGATGGAAGAAGAACAAACGATGCGTAGAGCGTTAGAATTGTTTGATCTTATTAATACTGAAAATGTTGGACTTAGATTCTTAGATGAAAGAATCAAAGAAATTAGAGAAGAAGCAAATCCTGAATAATTTCAGAAAACAAAAAAGCATAAAAAAAGACGGTCAAAACCGTCTTTTTTATTTTATAATAATAACTTATTTACTTCGCATTTTTCAACCAGTGTTTAAAATTCACTTCTTGATCGATAATCGAAGCTAATTCTGAAATTGGAACTCGTTTTTGTTCCATCGTATCACGATAACGTACCGTAACCGATTTATCTTCCAAAGAATCGTGATCTACAGTAATACATAATGGCGTTCCTGCAGCATCCTGGCGACGATAACGTCTACCCACAGCATCTTTCTCATCATATTGCACTCTAAAATCCCACTTAAGCTCTTCTACAATTTCTTGCGCTAATTCTGGCAAACCATCTTTTTTAACCAATGGTAAAATCGCTGCTTTTGTTGGCGCTAAAACCGCCGGTAACTTAAGAACTGTTCTCGATTTTCCATCACCAAGATCTTCTTCTTGCAATGAAGCAGAAAATACGGCTAAGAACATACGATCTAAACCAATAGAGGTTTCGATTACATATGGCACATAATTCTCTTTCAGCTCTGGATCATAAAAACGAAGTTTCTTACCAGAATGTTCTTCGTGCGCTTTAAGATCGAAATCGGTTCTTGAATGTATTCCTTCTAATTCTTTAAATCCGAAAGGAAAATCAAACTCAATATCGGTAGCTGCATTGGCGTAATGTGCTAACTTCTCGTGATCGTGGAAGCGATATTTATCATCTCCTAGACCTAAAGAAGCATGCCATTTTTGACGCGTCTCTTTCCATTTTTCGAACCAACTAAGTTCTTCTCCAGGACGTACAAAAAATTGCATCTCCATTTGCTCAAACTCACGTTGGCGGAAAATAAACTGTCTCGCAACAATTTCATTTCTAAAGGCTTTACCAATTTGTGCAATTCCGAAAGGGATTTTCATTCTTCCGGTTTTTTGAACATTAGCAAAATTCACAAAGATACCCTGTGCCGTTTCAGGTCTTAAATACAGATCTGTTGCGCTGTCTGCTGAAGCTCCAAGCTTAGTTCCAAACATTAGGTTGAACTGTTTTACATCAGTCCAGTTCTTAGAACCACTCTCTGGGCAAGCAATTCCCAACTCTTCAATCAAAGCTTTTACATCAGCGAGATTTTCTTCAGTTAAAGATTTTGCCAAACGCTCCAAAATTTCTTTTTCTTCAGCTCTGTAGCGTTGTACTCTTGGATTGGTTGCTACAAATTGGGCTTCATCAAAATCATCACCAAAACGCTTTTTAGCTTTCGCAATTTCTTTTTGTGCTTTTTGATTGATTTTTTCAGCATAGTCTTCCACCAAAACATCGGCTCGATAACGCTTCTTAGAGTCTTTATTATCTATTAGCGGATCATTAAATGCATCTACGTGCCCAGAAGCTTTCCAGGTTGTAGGATGCATCAAAATTGCAGCATCGATGCCTACAATGTTTTGATGCAATTGCACCATGCTTTTCCACCAATATTCTTTAATATTTTTCTTTAATTCTGCACCGTTTTGACCATAATCATAAACAGCACTTAATCCGTCATATATTTCACTAGACGCAAAAATATACCCATACTCTTTAGCATGGGATATTACGTTTTTGAATAAATCTTCTTGTTTTGCCATACAGCAAAAATAAAAAAACCGCCATGATATAACTCATGGCGGTCTGTAAAATTTTGAGTTTCTTATCTTAAGCTAAAAGAAGCGGTGCCAATTAATGCTGCATCGTTATAAACATAAACTTTGTAGTTTCCTTCTAGCAATTTTTCTTCAACAGTATTAGCTAGAATACATACGTCTAATTCTTCATTCTCATAATACACCGTACTCTGCGCACTATATACCATTACTCCACCATCATGGGCCACCGGAATCTTATCGCCAACCAAATCATTTTCAGGATTATAAACCTGTACATAAAGATTTTTCTCTCCAGCTTCAGCAAGATCGTTTGCTGTAATAGTGAAACATGTTCTTATTTGATCGATCCTTCTTGTACGGTCATTTTCCACAATTTTACCGCTATTTCTAACAATTACACCTTCTCCTCGCAAACTTGTTATTTTTAATTGTGAAGCTCTGTCTACTTTGTTAGCTAAACTCTGATTGCTGGTTTGAAGGGAATCAGAAAGTCTTGTTTTTTGTGAAAGCTCGGTTTGTGTACTATCGATGGTCATGGCCATACGCTGATTTTGCGCACTTAGACTATCCACTACCCTAAATAATCTCTCTTTTTCTGCTTTAAGGTTGCTAATCTCTCTTCGATATCTGGTAATCAATACAAGATTTGCCTCATAATCTTTAACCGAATCTAATAAGCGATTAATCCGCTCTCTAGCATTCACTAGAT